>DAIPZW010000308.1:0-1664 GCA_036781965.1 Bacteroidales bacterium | reverse complement strand
AGAGATGGCTTATAGAGCAATGAATAAATGAAAAAGGAATGGCTGAATAGTTACTCAATTGAAGAGCCACGTTAAATAGTCTTTCCTCACGAGTTGCACCATATGTGTGTAAATTGGGGATTCTGTCAAGCTGATCTTCGGAGTCAAGAATAGTAATAGTATTCTCAATAAGCGATGCTTCTTCTCTATCTTTTGGCTTCCGGCGGTCAATTATCTTTTTCCCTCCTTCAGATACCTCTTCCAGTCCCATAATATGGAGCAACTCATTATAGAAGTTCTTGTTGAGTGAGTTACTGTCGTTCTGGAATGACAATTTCAACAGATGTGTGGGACTGAATATCTTATATAGTTCAATAAGTTTACGGTTTTCCTGTGCATTCGGCAAATTCAGATGTTTTACATAATCACGAATGTCGAAATGAGTAAACACTATCTGATCTTTTATTTTTTCAATGTATTTGGGAGCTATCTCTTTGTAGAAAAAATCAGTATTCGAACTAACTTTTCGATCATCTGTAAAATCCTTATATTCCTTAATCAGTTGTTTGTCTAAATAAAATAGTCGCTCGAATTCTTGTGCATCGAAAAAAAAATGCTCATATATATTTGTAACAGCCAGATATTTAAGATCTGTATTTTTCTCATCGACTCGCTCTCTCAGATAATAAAACAGTAACTCACACATAGCCTTCCGATTAAGGTTTGTAAGAGTGACCATCTCGTTAACATTGCTTGGTTTCTTGACCTCATAAAGCACGCCAACTGGTGTAGACGCATCTTTACCAGAGTGAATAGCCAAATCAATCCTACCTTTTTGCGCCACCAGAAAATCGGGGAAATAATACGTGTTCTTCAAAAAATCCATGAAATGAACTTTTGTATTTTCTTCACTTTCCTTGTCGTCAATTACCGATAATAAACCTTTAAGATTTTGTTGGAATTTAGCAAAATCTTCTGCTGTTATTTTCAACTGACGATATGCTTTATTTAATGTTTGAGATAGTTTTAATTCCACCATTTTTGCCTAAATTAAATGTTCGCAAATATAGTGATTTATTGAGTATCAGGCAATTTTTATCTCTTATAAGAATTTATCAGCGTTTGATGTTCATTATACCAATACAGCGCCTTTTCTTTCCATTGTTGGCGTTCATGAATAAAATATCCTGCAAGAAAAGCAGACGATAGCGTTATTACCCACATCACGATATACCACTTCAAGCCTTTTGACGGTTGTTTAACCTTGCGGAGCTTGCTTTCCATCTCTCCAATAAAGTACCGGTTCAGTTGTTCAAACTTCTCCGTATCTATTGGAATACGTTTTTCGTACAGGATTTCTACACTCTCTCGCACTTTGGTTGCCGTATCATCATTAGCTTGGGAGATTTCTCGAAGCTGGTCTATCTGTCCGGTCAGGATAGTATCTACTGTTTGACGGGAAATATCCTCTTTTCCTGCAAACTTGTTTCTACACTTAGTTGGTTTATTAGAATTGTCGTCCATAATATCGCTTTCCAGTTAAAATCCAAATGAAATTGGATGGTTAATTTTGTTTTGTTTTTTATTTTTCTAATCATCAATACGTTATGCATAGCGGCGATTCGCCTTTCCAAAGGTAAAGGCACGTGTGTCTCCGCCGGCCTTCCCATAGAGCCGGTGCGGAA
>DAIPZW010000307.1:0-1682 GCA_036781965.1 Bacteroidales bacterium | reverse complement strand
TAAATTATCATTTCTCGTTCTATTTGCCGAAGAACATTGATTGTAACTGTATGTTATAGAGTAAGTCCACATAATCAGTTGATAAATTTACGGTGAGATATTTTTACGTTATTTTGATTAACCATTGCATAATGCATGGTGGTGTCAATTTTAACATGACCGAGTAATCGCTGAACTTGCTCTACGGGCATACCCTTGTCTATTGCCATTGTAGCTAATGTTCGTCGGAATTTATGTGGATGAACCTTGTTTATTTTGAGTTTACGTCCTATTTCTCGTAGGCGCAATTCTACTCCTGAGATTTCCAACCGATTGTGGGGTTTAGCTAAAGAAACAAAAAGTGCCGGATTTTTATCTTTGCGTGATTTAAGGTATTGTTGAAGGTGAATTTTTGTGCGGGCATTAAAATATACCATTCGCTCTTTATTCCCTTTACCGAAAACAATGCACTCCCTTTCTTGAAAATTAATGTCATTACGATTCAGTTTGACAAGTTCTCCAACGCGTATGCCTGTGGAGGACAGCAAATCAATAATAGCCAAATCTCGAATATGCTTGCAGTTGTCTCGAAGAGTTTCTAACGCTTCATCGCTCAGCACTTCCTTTACTTGCGTTCCTGTTTTCACCTTGTGAATCCGTCTTACCGGACTTTTCAGAATATAATCTTCTTCTTCTAACCAAGCAAAGAAAGAAGAAAAGATACGCCTTATATTGTCTATTGTAACTCTACTGGATTTTCGTTTGCTCTGAAATACAGCTAAATATGCACGAATGTCTTCTGTTGTATAATCAGATACACTTTTAGGCATGTCCTTATACAAATGCCGAATGGTTGATTCGTAGTATTTAATTGTTTTAATAGAACAACCTTCAACTTGTTTAGCTGACAGGAAAATTTCGAGCAATCGAGCATTTGACGCAAAGTCTTCATGCAAAGTGTCTCCGTCAGCAACTACATTGTATTTGCTAAGTATTTGCAATAGTGAAGTGCTTAACTGCGCTGTTTGTTCAAATGATAAAATTCCTGACATTGCGTTCTCAATTTCGTTAATTAATTTCTCTTTCATATTTCTTCAATTTTAAAGTGACTATTAAACTGAAGAAAATATGGTTCTATATTGTAAATCCGATGCTCTTCAGTTGTTTGCGAATTTCATTTTCTAATTCATGTGATTTTTCGAAAAGATCGGATAATTCACCTGTAAGTCGTGACATTTTTTCTTCAAAGGGTTCTCCATCATCTTCTGTGTCGGCGACACCAACATATCGACCAGGTGTAAGTATATAATCTTGCTTTGCCACTTCTTCTAAAGTCGTAATGCTACAATAACCTTTCTCATCTTCGAGTGTACCACTTTCAAAAGCATCAAATGTCTTGGCAATTTTTGCAATATCATCGTTTGTTAGTTCTCGAAGTTTTCGGGTTATCATTGTTCCCATATTTCTTGCATCAACAAACAGTATTTTTCCTTTTTGATTTTTATTCCTGTTCAAAAACCAAATAGATACGGGTATTCCGGTAGTATAGAATAATTGTGCAGGCAAAGCAACAATCCCCTCAATTAAATCTGCTTTAATAATGTTTTCGCGGATTGCTCCTTCACCTCCTGTTTGAGAAGATAAAGAGCCATTGGCGAGAACCATTCCTATTTTTCCTTTGGGAGATAAATGGTGAATCATGT
>DAIPZW010000306.1:0-1686 GCA_036781965.1 Bacteroidales bacterium | reverse complement strand
AACTTTCCCAATTTAAATTTAATCTTCCTTCGGAATTAATCGCTCAGGAGCCTGTTGAAAACAGAGACGAAGCCCGTATGATGGTGGTAAATCGTAAGACAGGAGAGATTGAGCATAAAATATTCAAGGATATTTTAGGATATTTCGATGAGAAAGATGTGCTTATTTTTAACGACACCTTAGTTTTCCCGGCTCGTTTATACGGAAATAAAGAAAAGACAGGAGCAAAAATCGAAGTATTCCTACTTCGCGAACTAAATCCTGATTTACATTTATGGGATGTACTTGTTGATCCTGCTCGTAAAATAAGAATTGGGAACAAACTCTATTTCGGAGAAGATAATTCTATGGTAGCTGAAGTGATAGACAATACAACTTCTCGCGGAAGAACCTTACGTTTTCTTTATGACGGTTCGCATGAAGAATTCAAAAAGTCTTTGTACAGTTTAGGATATATGCCTCTGCCAGGTTATATTAAAAGAATGGCAACCAATGAAGACTTTGATCGCTATCAAAGTATTTTTGCCAAAAACGAAGGGGCAGTTGTAGCACCCGCAGTGTCTTTGCATTTCAACAAATCATTGGTTAAGAGATTGGAAATAAAAGGTTGTGACTTTGCCTTTATTACAAATCACATGGGGCTAGGAAATTTCCGAGATATTGACGTTGAAGATTTAACTAAACATAAAACTGATTCGGAACAAGTTATTATTGACGAAAAAGCTGTGCAGATAGTTAATAATGCGAAAAAGGAAGATCGAAGAATATGTGCAGTAGGAACTTCTGTTATGCGTGCTATCGAGAGCACTGTAACCACTCAAGGTTTTTTGAAAGACTATGAAGGCTGGACGAATAAGTTTATTTTTCCTCCTTATGACTTTTCAGTTGCCAACACGCTACTTACTAATTTCCATATGCCCATGTCCACCATGTTAATGCAGGTTGCAGCTTTCGGTGGATATGATCTCATCATGGATGTTTATAAACAAGCCATAAAAGAAGAGTATCGCTTTGGAGATTATGGCGATGCTATGTTAATTATATGATAACTTATCTGTCTTTAGGAACTAATTTAGGCGACAAATCCCTGAATTTACTTAAAGCCATTACTATAATAGCCGGAAGAATAGGAAGTCTTTCGGCTATTTCTTCTGTATATGAAACAGAACCTTGGGGATATGCTTCGTCCAACTCCTATTTAAATATGGCAATAGCCGTCGAAACAAATCTTTCCATCGAAGATTTATTAAATGAAACTCAAAAAATAGAAAAAGAATTAGGTCGCGAGACCAAAACAACCGGCTCCTACCAAGATCGTCCTATTGATATTGACATTATATTATATGGTGATTTAATTTATCAGACCGAAAAACTAAACATTCCCCACCCTCTTTTCCATAAACGGGATTTTGTTCTTAAACCTTTAAGTGAAATAGCACCTAATCTTATTGAACCCAAAAGTAAAAAGACAATAAATACTTTGCTAAGGGAACTATAGATTAAAAAAAACATTTCAATCTAATATTCAATACTTAAGATTAATCTCTCCCTGCCTCCTCATGTTGTGGTATAATTTTCTTCCTCCTCTATATTAGGAACTTTCAACTTTATAAACTTTACATTAAAAAAAACGTAACTATTCAGCCGCGAATATAAGCATAAAATCTAGATTTACAGATATAGGCG
>DAIPZW010000305.1:0-1690 GCA_036781965.1 Bacteroidales bacterium | reverse complement strand
CGTATTACAAAGCTTCCGATGTCAGGGAATTTATACGGAATCACGGTAACGGCGGAATGATGTCTGAATTAGAAAAGCAGGTTTAGCAAACTAAGGTGGGTTGTATCCTCTCTTCCAACAAATATTTTCCTTTTCGAATGTTCCGCCCCAAAACCTCCGGGACTTTGAAAAGGGAAATATTTCTTTTTTTATTTATGATTTTATAATTGTCTTCCCGGTTTTCTCCTTTTTGCTTTTCGTTGCCGTTGTTTTTCTTCATACTCTTTTTCTTTGGCAAAGGCTATATCTTCGTAATTCTCTCCCTGAGGTTCAATATCAAATATACCGAACAAACCGGAAGCCACATCTGCGACATTTGACAGATTCAGTGAAGAAGAAGGCTTGTCCGGTTGAGGTGTTTTGTGTGCTTGTTCTACTCTTTCTTCTTTCACGGGAGAATCCTTAAATAAGTTCTGGAACTGATTAGCTGAAAACTCTTTTCCTAACCGAGAGCCATTAAGTATAGTTTGATTCTGATAATCAATGAATGTAACCCCATATATCCTTCCTTGTTCATTCTGCCGGAAAATGGCACCGATACTTTTTTCTTTCAACAGCAACTTAAAATCATCAATACTTTTGGCATCTTTCATCGCTTTGGTAATTGTTGGACGTATATTTTCCCGTATCAGGCTTTTCTCAATAGTCATTTTTGATAGGTCAAAATGCTTCTGCATAGTATTATAACCCACTGACTTACCAAACTTCGAAGACTTTATCGGTATTCCCACTTTTTCTCCCTTGTCATCTATTACCGAATAGATCAGCCCCTGATAAGGTTTGCCCCTATGTTCGCCTTTGATTTCTTCTACCGTTACATTAAACTGCTCCAATAACGTCCGGTACTCCCCGAATGACTGAAAATAGAAATGGCTCATAACCGATTTGGCGATATTACCAACCTGATGCTTTATATCTCCGGCTTTGTAATCTATCTTTTTCGTCGGGGTTTCACTTTCCCGTTGTCCTTTCTTGAGTGGAACAAGATTGAAATCCTGCTCCAATTCCTTGCAAATCTTCATGGAACGAGCAACTTCGTAACTGTCATTTATCTTCTTCCCGTCCTCATCAACTCGAAGCGATACGATATGTACATGGGTGCGGTCTATATCGGAATGTTTGAATACGATATACGGTTGATTACCATAGCCAAGTTTTTCCATATAACGTTGGGCTATTTCAGATAAGCGTTCATCCGATAGTTTATCTTTCGGGTCGGGATTCAGCGAAGCATGAAACACAACCTTTTCGGTTCGATTGTTCTTCGCCAGATAAGGATAGAACGAATCCATACAATCTTGAATGGAGAATTTACCATCTGGAGAATCAAACATCTTTTGACTGTACAAAACATCAGCCTGATTATCCTCCACTTTGATTTTGTTATAGGCAAGTACACCGAAAACTGATTTTCCTGAACTTATTTTGGCAAGCATTTCTCCCGGATTTGAGTGTATAAATCTTCTATTTGATTCCTCATTAAGATAAAATCAAGCGTGGGTTTCTCGATAATTTTCATCATCGAACGGGCTTTTTCTTCGCCTAAATTCCGAACTAAGGTTTGGAAAACCTGATTGTAATTCGTCTTTATCGCCCGGAATTGTGCAAAGAATTGGGATAATTGCATGGCATAATCTATCGCTGATTTATT
>DAIPZW010000304.1:0-1732 GCA_036781965.1 Bacteroidales bacterium | reverse complement strand
GTCCTATCTTGTTTTTGAAACTTGTATAGCTATCAGCCAAAAAACGCTTGTTCATTACAAACTTCTGAAAACGTATTTTATCGAACACCGTAATGCCATCAACATCGGTAAAGAAGTTATCGCGAAGCCTTTCGTGCCCCATCAGTAATTTCAGTAAATCAGGACGCAGTTGTAAAGCACTCTCGACTATTGCATTTTTGAGCAGCATACCGTCTTCACTGCAATATCTGCTTTCCATCCGGAGCAGTTGCTCTAACTCTGTGTACAATTCCAAATTATTCATATTTTGAGTTTTATTTTATTATCCATCTAATTATAAATTCGTCAGTGACTTTCGTCTGTAGGTGTGGGATTAGTTCCATAAATTCTATATTGTGGAATTAAACAAATCTTTCATATCAACATTCAGTAGTTCGGCTATTTTCGCGAACGTTTCAATCGATGGTTGCATAGAATTGGAACACCACCGGGATACCGTAGCCGGATCTTTGCCTAACTGCTCTGCGAGCCACTTTCCTGTCTTTTGTTTTTCGACCAACAATACTTTTATCCGATTTATAGACTTCATATCACTTTCTTTAGTTGATTCCAAATGCAAATATATTGATTTTTTGCGAAAATATCATAAACGAAACTGAAATAAAGAAGTCGAGTGAGGTAGCTTACATCTTCCTTCCTCTCTTTTTATCCTGTATTTTAGGCGCTTTTTGTTTTGTTTCCTCCAGCTTCTGTTCTTCCTTTTGAGGTCTAGGGAATCTCAGATCGCTCCACGATTCCCTATAATCAATATTGGACTTATTTTCTTTCCATAGGTAAGGATAAGCATAACCGCCTCCGTGCCATTTGACTTTAGCCTTTGTTACATAACCGTTTTCAATAAGGATTTTATCCCTGATCCGCATTTCATACTTGCCATATTTGATAAAAGTATCAGGATTCTCCTTGCTGGAAAATACCTTATTCTTCTCATCATCCATAAAAACATACGCTGAAAATTTAACACTGCTGTCTTTCCGGTTTATATTTTCCAGATAGATAGATCCGCCGTCTTTCAGTATTTCCCACTGCCCGACGGTTAGTTCCACCCCACCGATAGTCGGAATTTTTAGCTTACTTTCCGCTGGCTGTTGTACTTTTGAAGATTGTTTTTCCTGCTGCTCCAGCACTTCTTCTGCCTGCATCTTTTCCGCTTCTATATTTTTCTCAAACTCTTTTTTGAGATTTCCATAGCTGAACTTCCGGTCAATCTGCGACCCCTTGAATGAAACATTGTCATAATTAAACGATATTCCTTCTATCTCTCCGGTAGTTCGTTTCTGCTTAAACTCGACATTGATACCTTTACTTTGGAGATAACCCTGAAACTCTTTTTCGTTGGTACAGTAAGGCAAAACCGCCTTTATAATATCGTACAAAAGATACTTAACAGCATCAGGATTCCTTAATTTCTCACGTTTAACCCTGTCTTTTCCTTCTCCATAAGTGAGCCTATGTCGGTCTTTAAGCTTTTTACAGACCTTAATATTTCGTTTATAATCGTAGTTGACCGATATTAATTTCAGGCCGTTATCGATGCGGTTATACACGATATGCAGGTGTTCGTTATCGGAATTGTGGTGGCGGACAATGATATACTGGGTATTCCGGATGCCCATTTCCAGCATATATTCTTTAGCTAACTGCACCATAAAATCGTTGGTCATCCGCTCTCTGTCTTCAGGAGCGAATGATA
>DAIPZW010000303.1:0-1737 GCA_036781965.1 Bacteroidales bacterium | reverse complement strand
TTATTTTCTATAGCGCAAAAAGATAGTTTATGGATTCAACTATAAAAAAGATATTAGTTTCACAACCCAAACCCAGTACGGAAAAATCTCCCTATTACGATATAGCAGAGAAATACGGAGTTGAAATAGTATTCCGTCCTTTTATTAAGGTAGAAGGAGTTAATATAAAAGAATTTCGAGCTCAACGTATCAATATATTAGATTACACTGCTATTGTCTTTACAGCTAGAACAGCTGTAGATCATTTCTTTAATTTAGTAGAGGAATTACGGATTCAGATTCCCGAAACAATGAAATATTTCTGTGTAACAGAAGCGATTGCCGTATATCTTCAAAAATATATTGTATATCGTAAGAGAAAAATATTCTTCACTGCTTCCGGCAAATTGGAAGATATTATTATTCCAATCTCTAAACACAACAAAGAAACATATCTTGTTCCCGTATCTGATGTTCATACAGGAGAATTAACGAATCTATTGACCGAAAAGAAAATTAAGTTTAAAGAATCAATCATGTATCGTACTGTGAGTAATGATTTTACTAAAGACGAAGTATTTGATTATAATATTTTACTTTTCTTTTCTCCTGCAGGTATTTCTTCTTTGATGAAGAACTTCCCTAAATTCAAACAAGAAGATATAGTTATCGGAACTTTTGGGCCTACAACTGCTAAAGCTGCTAAAGAAGCCGGATTAAATCTGGGTATTGAAGCTCCTAATCCTGAAGCATCTTCCATGACCGGTGCTTTGGAGAACTACTTGAAGAAAGCAATTAAAGTAAAATAATAATAATTTCATCCGTTGAATCAATCATTTCGATTCGGAAAGAAAGAACGTATTTTTCTACAAAAAGAAATTGACCTTGTCTTTAGAGAAGGAAAAAGTTTTTCTGCTTATCCTCTTCGTGTGGTTTATGTCGAAGAAAGACCTTCCTTAGGAACATCTGCGTCTGTTCTGATAAGTGTGCCCAAAAAGAAAATCAAACATGCAGTCAAACGGAATCGTTTAAAAAGATTAATCAGAGAAGCTTATCGTTTGAATAAACATTCTTTAATTGAATCTCTCGAAACAGCAAACAAAGGTTTACTTATTGCGTTCTTATTCACCGGAAATGATTTATTTGATTATAATCAAATAGAAACAGCAATGAAAAAAGCATTGCAAATATTGATTAAAAAACAAGAATGAAGGAAAGACTAAGGAAAGTAGGAATATTCATCGCATCACTCCCTATCCATTTTTATCGAGTATGCATTTCCCCTTGGACTCCTGCTAGTTGTCGTTATTCTCCTTCTTGTTCGGAATATGCTCTACAAGCAATAAAAAAACATGGTCCTTTCAAAGGAAGCTGGCTTGCCATTAAAAGAATAAGTCGCTGCCATCCTTGGGGAGGTCATGGTTATGATCCCACACCCTAATCATGTTGATAGATATACATACTCACAAACAGAAAATAGAAAAAAACTGTATTTCTATTCGCAATATTAATATTCCGGATCATATCTGTTGTTGCGGATTAAATCTATCACAATTTTATTCATTAGGCATTCATCCTTGGAAAATAGATGATCAACTCCTACCCTCTCATTTTCAATATCTTGAACAACAAATTATTTTTGAAAATATAAAAGCTGTAGGAGAATGTGGCTTAGATAAAGTGTGTGATACGCCTATGGAACTACAAGAAAAAGCCTTTGCCGGACAAGTTTTAATTAGCGAAAAATATCAAAAGCCC
>DAIPZW010000302.1:0-1768 GCA_036781965.1 Bacteroidales bacterium | reverse complement strand
TGTCGGCACATCAGGATAAAAAGAAAATAAAACTAAAATAAAATTTCAAACTCATATAAATTTTTATACTCATGATTCATTTAACTAAGCTCGAAAAGGTGTATCGCACCAAAGAAATCGAAACAGTTGCCTTGGAAAATATCAATATCAATGTGAAAGAAGGCGAATTTGTCTCTATTATGGGACCTTCCGGCTGTGGAAAATCTACATTGCTGAATATTATCGGACTATTAGACCTTCCTACTGATGGAAATTTAGTCATTGACGGAAAACAAACCTCAAATATGAATGATAAGCAACAAGCTGCTTTCAGAAACGAGCATTTGGGCTTCGTCTTCCAAAGTTTTCATTTGATTAATTCTTTGAATGTTTTGGATAATGTCGAGTTGCCTTTGCTTTATCGAAAGGTATCAGCTAAAGAACGCACGGAAAGAGCCAAAGCAGTCTTGGAAAAAGTAGGATTAAGTCATAGAATGAAACATTTCCCGACTCAACTTTCGGGAGGACAATGCCAACGCGTAGCTATTGCTCGGGCAATCGTAGGAAACCCCAATATAATTTTGGCAGACGAACCGACAGGAAATTTAGATAGTATAATGGGTGCGGAAGTAATGGATATTCTTCACACTTTAAATAAGGAAGAAGGGCGAACCATCGTAATGGTTACGCATAATGAACATCAAGCTCAGAACACAGATCGTATTATTCGCCTTTTTGATGGCAGACAAATACAATAATAGTAAACATTAATTTTTATGAAATACTTCAAACAAGCATGGAATCTGATTAAACAGGAAAAACTGTTTAGTTCCATCTATATAATAGGAACAGGATTGTCGATAACGATAGTTATGACTCTCTTTATCGTCTTTTACATTAAAATAGGGAATATCTATCCCGAAACAAATCGGGACAGAATGTTGATAATAAAAGGAGGAGAAGTTAAAACAAAGAATAATACCAATAGTTCTTATCTATCTTATGGAATCATAAATAATTGTATCAAAAAAACAACTTCAGCAGAGGCTATTGCAATGACTTATTATAATTATGAAGATGAATATATCCAATTAGGAGAAGGAGGAAAACAGCTTCAGGTTACGACAAAATACGCAGACGAGCAGTTTTGGAAAGTTTTTTCTTTTCGTTTTATAAATGGGAAAGCATTTACGGAAGCAGATGTCCAATCCGGCATCCGAACGGCTGTTATTTCCGAATCTTTATCCAAGAAACTATTTGGAACTACTGAATGTATTGGCGAATATCTTAGCCTCAACTTTGATTCTTATCGAGTTTGTGGGGTTGTAAAAGATGTATCTTTAGCATTAGAAAACTCATACGCTCAATTATGGGTACCTTATACGGTAAGAAGTAATTATAAAGAAATTTTTGGAATGGGAGATTTTTTAGGAATGATGAATGCTTTTATATTAGCTCCTTCAGTTAAAGAATTAGATCAAGTAAAAGAGGATATATTGGAGAACGTAAAGCGTTATAGTTCGAATTATTCCGGACTTACTTTTACTATGTATGGACAACCGGATAGACATTGGGAAAATCAATTTAGAGAATCGCATCAAATGCCTCTTGAAATTAAAAAAATAATGTGGCAATATGGAATAATCATTTTTGTTCTTTTGTTTATTCCAGCAATCAGTCTTTCCGGAATGACAGATTCTCGCATGGAAAGGCGTTTATCCGAAATGGGAATCAGAAGATCTTTCGGTGCGCCGGTAAATAATTTGATGAATCAGATTATTTCAGAAAA
>DAIPZW010000301.1:0-1777 GCA_036781965.1 Bacteroidales bacterium | reverse complement strand
TTATATAATTCTTCAATCGTCATAATGTCATCATTCTTTCTTTTTCGGAGTTGCTTAATAAACAGGCATCTAAAAACCAATACTTTTTGTTGGAAACAAAAAATCGCCAGAAAAGCTCTGACATATTGATTGACCGCAGTTTGTTATTATCATCAATCAATCTTATCTCCTTTAATATACGCAGATAAACAGAAATGGCTTTACGCTTTGTCGTATCAGTCCATTTGTCGACTGTTTCATCACGGATAGCAATTTCTTCAAGTTCCATTTGATAGTAATAAGGCTCAATCAATTGAGAGGATGTATTCCATTGTTTAACAGTAATATTAAAATGAAAATCGAACATCAATGGATAGGTCTTCAAACAGAGATAAAATAACAGTAATTTCTGTTCACCTTGATTTGAATTACCATAAAAAGGCCAAAATTCTTGCTCTACGGATTGAGTACGCTTGAATATTTCATAAACAATTCGTTTTCTCGCACTTTCAGAATTAATATGTAGTAACTCGTTTTTTTTGATTTCATCTCGTACGACTTCCTCGGCATTTTCTGCCTGCAACAAAGGCAATAGAGCTGTTATCTCTTTGTGCAAGAGGCTGCCGGCGGTAAAGGATGCAGAATAACGAGATTGTATATTTTTAGACATAGTCATTTTGTTGAATGAATTAGCTCTTTGATATCCACATCTAATAATTTGGCAATTTGAATAAGTGTTTCTAATGGAGGTTGAACATCGTTGGTACACCAGCGTGAAATAGTTGCTTCATTTCGCCCCAGCGATTCAGCAAGCCATTTGCCGGTTTTCCCTTTTTCAACTAAAACAACTTTCAAACGATTAATTGCTTCCATGTTACATTGTTTTACATTTCGTGCAAATATATTTATTTTTCATGAAAGAATAAACAACTTGACCGTTTAATCTGATTTTTATGTTAATTCTATATCCCTCTCCCTCTTTTCTTCTCCTGTATCTTAGGTGCTTTCAGCTTTGTTTCCTTCGGCTTCTGTTCCTCCTTGGGTAACCTCGGGTCATTCCATGATTCCTGATACTCCGTATCGGATTTATTTGATTTCCACAGATATGGATTAGCATAGTTTCCATAACCCCACCACTTAACGGTTGCTTTTGTAACATAGCCTTTTTCAATAAGAATTTTATCCCGGACACGCATCTCATACTTTCCATACTTAATGAAACTGTCGGGATTGTCTTTGCTGGTAAACACTTGAGTCTGTTCTTCATTTAGGAATATGTGTGAAGATATTTTTCCTTTTCCATCACTTCGATTCATGTTTTCAAGGAAAATAAAACCTCCATCTTTCAACGTTTGCCATTGCTCAGGAGTTAATTCAACACCGCCAATACTTGGATTCTTTGGCTTGTTTTCAGCCTGCAAGCGTTTTTGATCGGCGACTTTCCTTTCTCTTTCTGCTTGTTGTGCTTTTAATTTTGCTTCCATGTCAGCTTTTTCTCGCTTTATTTGTTCTTGACGTTGGACTTCCAAGCTATTCTTCTCGAACTCTTTCTTCAGATTCCCATAGCTGAATTTTCGGTCAATCGTCGAACCTTTGAATGAAACATTGTCATAGTTGAACGATACTCCTTCTATCTCTCCGGTGGTTCGTTTATGCTTGAATTCGACATTAATATTCTTACTTTGAAGATAACCTTGAAATTCTTTTTCGCTGGAACAATAGGGTAAAATCGCCTTGATTATATCGTACAAAAGATACTTAACCGCATCGGGATTCCGTAATTTCTCACGTTTAACCC
>DAIPZW010000300.1:0-1804 GCA_036781965.1 Bacteroidales bacterium | reverse complement strand
TTAATCTCAGATTTGCGTGTTAATTGCATACTACAAATCCAACGAAGACAAATCATCAATATCAATGTTCATTTTGCCACATATCCGCCGCACGCTTTTCTTAACAGGATTAACAAGCCAGCTTTCATCGATGCGACCGGCTTTGATCTTAACAAGGGATTGTGTCAAATCCTTGTATGAAATATTTTTGGACTCCTCTATGGAGGCGATATTTTCAATAGCATTAATGCAGATAGTAGATGATAGATGATTTAGAAATAACCATGCTTCTTCGGAGTAATTGTTCCTCATATAGGAAGCTTCGTATTCCATAGTGTCACCGTAGGTTTTGAAAAATTGCTCGACTGCTTGCCGTTGTTTATAGATATTGTACACTTGAACACTGTTGAGATCAGTACGATTTGTCTTGATGGTAATAGTCCCCATCTCCTGTTTATTTTCATAGATATCATTAATCGTCATCGGCACCAACTGACGAAGTTGTTCATCTGTCATCTTTCCTTTACCATTCTTTCTGCGAACTAGCTCCTTTTCTTTTTTGAGCTCGATAACACTATTCTTTCGTTCCATACGCCTAGTCGCATCGGCGACCTCTTCAGCAAATAATTCTGTATCAAGAAACAGATGTATATTGAAGCCGTCTTCATGGAAGCTTGTGCAGTGTATTCCTCTGCCGTGATAATTGAAAGCATGTTCAAAATCTGTTGGTGATGGAGGGATTCTCCCTTTCACAAAACGGTTTCCTCTTTTTAAGGGGATAATATAATATAGCTCACTATCTTCCAGAAGATCGAAATCCTCGTCACTGGCAAACCCTTTGTCTGCAATAACAGTACAGTCTTTGCCATATGAACCTGATTCTTTGAGTATGTTGGCAAAAGCTTTTACATCCACTGTACTTCCCGGGAATTGCTTGTAGTATGCAGGATATCCTGTATTTACACCCATGGAAAACATATATATCAGATTGATCTGTTCTTTGTAACGCATCTTTGAATCATAACCCAACTCTGCATTGTCCATTGTTTTAGAAGATGATATAAGACGATGTCCATCAAATACGATAAAACGTTCATTCTCGCCCACCATTTCCATCATGTAATTTCTTATTACTTCTCTCTGCCGCCCAAGAGAGGATAGCAATGATGTTATGTTGGGAGCAGAGAAAGAGAGCGATGGATAAAGGTAAGATAATATACTGTCCTCATAATGCAACTGGAGTCTTCTGAATCTGCAATCATATATTGCCCGGATGAGCACAATAGCATAAATGCTTTCCCATATATCAGGAAAATATTTCATAAGTCTGTTACGCATTTCTTTTGTATGCTGATAAAAGTAATTAACGGCACCGACCTCAACTACATCATTAGGCATGGCAGGCATAACATTCTCTTTTTTTACCCGAGCCTTACTTAGTACCAAACCGTCTTCTGTAAGTTTGCCAATTATATCACCTGACTTCTTTCGTGAACGGTGGATCTTTGGATCATAAATATTTTTCCGTTCATACAGATACCAGTGACCGTTTATGTGTTTGATTTCGGTGTTAACCGGCTTATCATAATTAGCTACATAATCTGGTTTTTTTATCATGAACTCTCCCTCCCTTGACATACCTATTTAGGTATGTCAATTATATCACATAACTGCTCTTGACGCAAGTAAAAACTCCGCATTTTCTGCGGAGTTTTCGTATTTTTTTTGTGTGCCTATAAAATGGACATACCTAATTTTGTAGCGTTACGGTTTAAAGACAGGAATCATCAGCAATACTCGATACGACACTATTATCAATAAGAGT
>DAIPZW010000299.1:0-1818 GCA_036781965.1 Bacteroidales bacterium | reverse complement strand
AAGGTATTGCCGGTAGGAGGAATCAAAGAAAAAGTATTAGCTGCCAAACGTGCAGGAATCAAAGAGATTATTCTCTCAAAAGAAAATAAAAAACATATTGAAGATATTCCGGAAATATATGTAAAAGGTTTAAGTTTCCATTATGTTACGGATGTGAAAGAAGTCTTGGATATTGCCTTGTTGTAAATTACGATCTAATTATTACTAATTAATAATACTCTATTTATTATGAACACATCATTAATTGTTATTCTAGCTGTTGTAGCAATATTAATCATTGGAATAATATCGATCTATAACTCATTGGTGAAATTGAGAAATAATCGTGAAAATGCATTTGCCGATATTGATGTTCAATTGAAGCAACGTCATGACTTAATCCCTCAATTAGTTTCTACCGTCAAAGGATATGCGGCGCACGAGAAGTCCACTTTGGAAAATGTAATTAACTTGCGTAATCAAGCAGTACAAGCTTCTTCTATTGATGAGAAAATCGTAGCAGAAAACAAATTAAGTTCCGCTTTGAATGGACTTAAAGTAACTTTGGAAGCTTATCCTGACTTGAAAGCAAATACAAACTTTTTACAACTACAGGAAGAGATTGCTGATATTGAAAATAAATTAGCTGCAAGCAGACGTTATTTCAACTCGGCTACTAAAGAACTTAATAATCAAGTGCAAACTTTCCCTGCCAATATGGTATCAGGAATGTTTGGTTTCAAAAAAGAAATATTCTTCGACTTAGGCGAAAACCGCGCACAATTGGAAGTGGCTCCTAAAATTGAATTCTAATTAACAATGAAATACGTAGGTATACAAACACAGCAGCGAGAGAATAATATTCGTTCTCTCCTGTTGCTTTGTCTTTTCCCGGTTCTAATATTAGTCTTGGATTTTCTTTTCTTTTTTATTTTAGCTTGGTTTAGTAGTGTCGAACTTATGCCGGAACGTCTTTCCTTTGCTTGGGAAATGACTCTTCATTCGGCTCCATATCTTATGATTGGCGTATTGGTCTGGTTTCTTATTGCTTACTTCGCTAATACGAGTATTATTAAGGCGGCTACACATTCTCATTCTTTAGACCGAGCAAGTAATAAGCGGGTGTATAATTTGGTCGAAAACCTTTGTATTGCACAAGGAATGAAGATGCCTAAGCTGAATATCATTGAAGATAATTCGCTCAATGCTTTTGCTTCGGGGATTAATGACAAAACCTATACGGTAACCCTCACTCGCGGCATTATTAACAAATTAGATGACGCAGAATTAGAGGGAGTGATTGCTCATGAGCTTTCGCATATCCGAAATAAGGACGTACGTTTATTAATTGTATCAATAGTCTTTGTAGGTATCTTTGCAATGATTGCTCAGTTAGCACTTAGTTCAATACGTTATGGGGCACTTGCTTCCCGTCGTTCGTCTAATAATAAAAACGGAGGAGGAGTAATTGTGATTATCCTAATTCTTGCTTTGGTTGCATTTATAGGGTATTTACTTGGCACTTTGATGCGATTTGCTATTTCCCGCAAGCGCGAGTATTTAGCTGATGCAGGTGCTTCTGAAATGACAAAAAATCCTTTAGCCTTAGCTTCTGCTTTGCGAAAGATTTCAAATAATCCAAGTGTAGCATCTGTTAAGCGAGATGATGTAGCTCAATTATTTATTGAGCATCCAAGTGGCAGTAAATCCAAAAGCTTTCTTAGCAAACTAAGTGGTTTATTTGCAACCCATCCTCCCATCGAGAAAAGAATTAAAACCTTAGAGCAGTTCTAACCGAACTGCTTTTTTTATTTCTGAACCCTAAATAAAACTCTATTT
>DAIPZW010000298.1:0-1829 GCA_036781965.1 Bacteroidales bacterium | reverse complement strand
CCAGGATCAAACTCTTCGTTGTATAAAATTGTTTATCTTTTTAGCTCATGGATATCTTCTTCCTTTTTGATTTATTGAGTAGTACTCCTGTATTTAAGTCTATTGACTCGGAAAACAATCTTTAATAGCCTATTATCAATTCCCTTTCCTTTTTAATCTTAACCATTTCAAAAACTTCATCTAATCAAAAAATGAAGTGAAATAATCAAAACTGTACTACTTATTGTTGATATGTAAATCTTTCAATGATCGTTTCGCAATAACCAAACTATTCGTCCTGATTGCGGGTGCAAAAGTAGTGCTCTAAAACATATAAACCAAATATTATGAGAAGTATTTTTTATTTTTTTTCTCGCCAATTACATTAAATAAATCTACATCAATGAATATCAGCGAGAAAAAACAAAAATAAAATCAGACTCAATTGGAAAACATTCTCAAAACATCATTCCCATTGGCATAGAGCAGCAGAGCAAGCAAAATAAACATACCTGTGATTTGAGCATACTCCAGAAATTTGTCGCTTGGTTTTCTGCGCGCAATTACTTCGTAAAGCAGAAACATCACATGTCCGCCATCCAGAGCCGGAATAGGAAGGATATTCATAAAAGCCAGAATAATAGAAAGGAAAGCCGTTTGTTCCCAAAATCTTCGCCAATCCCATTTTGCCGGAAACATCTTACCGATTGTACCAAAACCACCCAGACTGGCAGCTCCTTCTTTAGTAAAGACATGCTTCATATCCATAACATATCCTTTCAACGTATTCACACCCAGACTTATTCCGGCCGGAAAAGATTCGAAGAAGCCAAATTCCCTCTTTTTCAAAGGATAAAAATCCTCCAACATCTTAACATAGATACCAAGTTTGCCTTCTTCCGTTACAGTCAGAGAGGTCGACTGCAATACCCCGTTACGATAAAACCCGACTTCAACCTCTTTGCCTTTGTTCTGATCAAGCATAGGTGTGGCATCTAAAAAGGTAATAACAGGTCGGCCGTTTAATGAAACAATGCTGTCATTAGCGATTAGTCCGGCAGTTCTTGCCGGAGAATCGCCTTCCATTAATTCCGAAACAACCATAGGGAATCGATCCGCGGAGACAAAATAAGCATTATTACGCATCAGGCGTTGCATCATATCATCGGGAACAGGGATAACTGTTTCGACTCCATTGCGAAGAACGGTCACAGTCTGCGCGTTCACAGCCTTACGAACAGCATCCTGATTATAATATTCCAACACTTTATCGTCAGCTTTGTAAAGTAAATCTCCATCCTGAAAGCCTACTTCTTTCACGGTTTCGCTATACGAAAGTCCCATTTTCAAATCGCTCATGGGCCTATAGGTTTCGCCCCATACCAAAAGAATCATGGAATAAATAAACAGAGCCAGCAAAAAATTAAAGAGAACCCCTCCCACCATAATCAACAAACGCTGACCTGCAGACTTTGAACGAAATTCATATGGCTTCGCCGGTTGGCTCATTTGTTCCTTATCCATGCTCTCATCTATCATTCCGGATATTTTACAATAACCACCAAGAGGAAGCCATCCTATTCCATACTCTGTATCGCTATTCTTCGATTTAAACTTAAATAAGGAAAACCAAGGGTCAAAAAACAAATAGAATTTTTCGACGCGGACTTTAAATAAACGTGCAAAAAGGAAATGTCCGAATTCATGGACAATAACCAATATAGATAAACTAAGGATAAGCTGTAATGTCTTAATCAAAAATGTCTCCATTTGTTTTTATTTCTTTATTATATATGTATACATTAAATTAACTCCAAAGCAATCCTCCGCGCCTCTTTATCGGCGGCCAC
>DAIPZW010000297.1:0-1853 GCA_036781965.1 Bacteroidales bacterium | reverse complement strand
AAGCCTAAAAAAGAACGAAGTCTGAACATTTGCGCATTTAAATTGGAATAAGCTTCCGTAAGTGTAGCCTTTGCCTGCAAAGCTGAGAGGTCTAATTGCATTAATTCGCTTTCCGAGATATAACCTATCTCTCTTTTGGCTTGAGCTATGGTATATAGTTTTTCTGCATTCTCCAAATTCTGTAAAGCGATGTTCAAATTTTCAGTAGCATAAAGCAAATTAAAGAAATAAGTGATAGCCGTCAAAGTTACTTGCTCCACATTTTCCATATATGCCGCCTTCGCTTCCTTATATCGGACAGGTTCGATGCGCCGTTGCCATTTTTGGGAATTAACTCCGAAAATAGGTTGAGTCAAAGTAATCTTCACAGGAATAGCCATATATTCATTATATACATTCCCGCCAAACTGGCGAGTAAAATCCAAAGAGGTACTGACCGAAACCTTTCCTCCTGTCAAAGCAATGTTTTGATCGATGGATATTTCCCCGCTCAACCCCATCCAATTATTTTGAACATAGGTATATGAACCATCTGCTTGTTGATATTTCCCGTAACTATTACTATAAGTCGGCAAGGTTCCCTTGAAATTCACTTCCGGCAACTGATCTGCCAAGTGAGTCCGATATTCCCAATAAGCCGTTTTCAATTCATTCAAAGCAACTGCTGCATCCACCGATTGAACTTGCGCCAATTGAATAGCTTCATTCATCGATAAACTTATAGTATCACTTTGCGCCTTTAATTTTGATACAAGCAACAAACAAAAAAATAATATCCAAGTAAACCTTTTCATTCTCAACTATTAACTATTTCTACTCGTCCCTCAAAGCATCAGCTGCTTCCAACTTAGCTGCTTTAGTAGCCGGAATCCAGATAGCTAAAACCGTTACGATTGCCATAACGAGCCAAGTAATACCATTCGTAATAAGGAAACGCAAGATTGTTTTATCAGGAAGATAAATTCCATCACTGCTCCAGCCCAAAGTATCAATCATACCTGCGCGGACAAACTGATATTCGATAATCATAGCCGGAAGAAGCACTATCGTTAATAGGCATAAACCTTCCAATAACATATTATTCCGAATACCTATTTGACTTGATCCCAAAGCTTTCCGCAATCCGATCTCCTCTCTCCGTATATTAATTCGATACCAAAAGGTTCCTATCAGACAAAGAACAATATTCAGTAAAAAGAAAATCATAAGATAGCTTCTTACCTTGATGTCTTTGGTTACTCCAAAGATAGATTCGATTTTAGAATCAAGAGTCTTATAAGAAGTAATGTTTTTCAGATAAAAATTTCCTATTTGTAAAGGAGATGTCATTTCATTTATAAATTTTTCCTTAAACACTTTATCTGAAATAGATGATTTTGCTCTGATTGAAACCTCAAGACCAAAATCGAAAGCAATATCGCGTTCTTGGATTCGCCTTGAATTGTAAAAAACATTTCTTGGACGTAAATAATCAAAACGCTTCGTATCATCTAAAACGTCCATAACAATAACTTCATGACTCTCATTGTAACCATGTCTTATTTTCTTTCCTACAATAGACTCATCGGGATACAAAGCCTTCGCTCCTATTTCTCCAATTAAAATGGAATTAGAATTCCAATCATAATCCTTTACGGAAACTAACTTAGTTCTATTGTCTTTGGTATAACGAAATACTTTAAAGAAATCCCAACGAGGATCAAAATAAGCTTCTTGTCCTCCAATAATTTTGGTCGAATCTTCAAGATGTCTATAAGTTGTAGAATTCATTCCGCCTGATCCGGGCGTAGAACTATAAAAAGAAACACCCAATGCTTCCACTTCGGGGTGATTTTCTATCATTTGTAAAATTC
>DAIPZW010000296.1:0-1918 GCA_036781965.1 Bacteroidales bacterium | reverse complement strand
GGCTTGAGGTTGGCGTTTTATTCCCTTCTTTTTTATTTGTGGTCAGATGAAGATGGGAGCTTTGATTCAGAATTCTTAAATCGTCTGTATCCATATTATTCCTATTTGAATCTGTTAGTTATTCCTATTTATCAGATTTACAATCACTTTTACCATAACATCCTTTTCTTCCGTTCGGCTTTCTGCAATCATCAGGGTTAAAGCGACTAACGTATTGTTTTCTATAAGTTTTGAGCCATCCGCTTTGTATAAAATGCCGTTTTTTTCAAGAAACCAGAGAAAAAGAAATGCACCTATCCGCTTGTTCCCATCGCTAAACGAATGGTTCTTTATCACTAAATACAATAGCATAGACGCTTTTTCCTCAATGCTCGGATACAACTCCTTACCATCAAAAGTCTGATATATGGTATTAATAGAGCTTTTGAATGATTCGTCTTTCTCATTGCCAAACAAGCCACCACTGCTAAATTTGCGTCGAAGTATATCTATCGCTTCAATTGCATTCTCATAAGTTGCCCGGAACGGCTCTATGCCTGTTGTATTGTCAATTTCAAGCGTTTGGTAATCGTATTTATCCAACGTGTCAAGAGCGTATGTATAGTCGCTTATTACTTGCAACAATCCAGTAGCTTCATCAGCCGAAAGTTCCTTATTTTGAATAACATTAGACAATATCTTAACGGTATTCTTCAAGTCGTTATATTGTTGTGATTTGATTTTCTCATTAACAACATAGCCCTGAATCAAGTAATTCCGAAGTACATTATTTGCCCAAATTCGGAACTGAGTACCACGCTTAGAATTTACACGATAACCTACGGATATTACCATATCTAAATTGTAATAAGCAATTTTACGTGTTACGTTGCGATTACCCTCTGTTTGAACTTGTGCAATTTTTGCACAAGTTGAACGTTCCTCAAGTTCTTCTGCTTTATAGATATTTTTTATATGTCTATTTATAGACGTTCTATCTGTTTCAAACAATTCTGCCATTTGATATTGATCTAACCAAACGGTATCTTGTTCTAATTTCACATCCAGCAATGTGTTCCCATCCGGACTTTGGTATATTATGATCTCTCCTTTATTCATAAGAGTCTGTTTTTTGATTTCTAATTATCAATAAATTACAGAGTAGATTTGTTTCCGTGACAAAGGTACATAATCTTCTCCACTCAAAAAGCAAGAAAACCTAAATCCTCTTGAGATGAGAGATTTAGGCTTCTACTTATTTAGTTTAAATTCGCACGTTGGCACCAATAGTTAAAGATAAGAACTTGACTTGAGGATATCTTCGCAATTGCTTTCTTCATCAACCACTTCCTAAAGACCTCTGCATTCCTCGACTTTACCCGAAATGCCAACGCGGTTATCATTTCCAGATTATATTGCTCCACAAAATTACCATTCTTATATGTGTAAGTCCTGCAAACTTTCTGTTCGTCCAACACACCGCTTTTGAGAATGGATCGAACATTAGCGTTGACTTTCGCTACAAAACATTGGAACAAATCCGCAATCTCGTGTTGTGTCATCCAGATTTCGGTATTAGCCGGAATGGATACTTTTTCATTTTCTATGGCTATTACTTCTCTTTTCACAACATCAATATTTAGATAGTTAATTGCACTTGGTTCTGAGAATTAGCAAAACACCTCTCCACTGCATCCATATCTCGCATAATGGATTGGTCGAGTACTCTTGCGTAGTGCTGAGTCATCTTCGTATTTGAGTGTCCGAGTATCTTAGCGACGTTTTCTATTGATACATTGTTGGCTAAAAAAACAACTGTCGCTGCCGTATATCTGGCTGTGTGAGTGCACATTTTCTTATTTATCCCACACAAATCGGAAATTTCCTTGAGATAACTATTCATCTTTTGATTGCTCAAAACAGGTAACAGAACGCCTTT
>DAIPZW010000295.1:0-1932 GCA_036781965.1 Bacteroidales bacterium | reverse complement strand
ATGATACTGTTCTTTAGAAAACAAATCAACTGTAAAGTCAACATTTTCTTTAGAAAATTTATCCTCTTCGTGGATTCGGCATATTATTTCTTTCATAACTGATCCTCCAATACTTTATAACATTGTTGATATAATCCTTCAACTAAGATATTCACTTTCTCTGTGTCGTAGTTTATTAATGATAGTGGTTTATCCTTCAGTGTTATAGAAACTTTAGATTCAATGTATTCTTTTAGTTCTTTTTCGATTCTTGCTGCAGCAGCTGAATTCTCTGAATTCCTCTCAATTCGACTCCCTACATCATGAATCAGTCTTTCATAAATGAACGTTTCAATATATTTTTCAATTAGGAGTTCTGTTATTTTCGGATCGATAGAGTCCAGCAATGTGATATCCTTCTTTTCATCATCAAATTTCTCATAAACAATCGACATCGTATTCATCAGAGCTTTCCGAGCCACGGAATCGTCATTAGAGTCCGGAGTTGGCGCAAGAAGATTCACGATATCATTTAGTATATCTTTAGGCTTTCTTCCTTCAACGGGAATCCTTTTTTCCTGTAAGACTTGTGTTATACCTTTCTTAGAAACGTTTCCAAAGAAATCTCCGATATTGACTGTTGTTCTTATTGCGGATTTTGCAGATTTCGCAGCATTAGCAGACCCTCCATATCCTTTTACATAGTTTGAAACAGCATTTCTCTTGCCATTACCCCCTCCTTTGCCAGAAGCGTATTTAGACATAGAGGACTTTGCTGACCTCCATGAAGAATACTGAGAATTATTAGACGACGATTCTTGTGGAGAAGAATCTTTTTCTTGAGGATTCTCAGGTTTATCATCAGTAGGTTTATCTCGGTCAGGCTTGTTTTCACCCAGTTGTTTTTCAGGAGTATTATCATCCGGTTTGTTCTCCGGGTTCTCTAAAGGTGGAGTCGGAGAATCTGGATTACCCATATCACCGTCGTTGAAATCTGGTGGTAATAAAGGTGATCTATTACGACCACCATACATACTTGAAGTTCCCATGGTATTCTATTTAATGTTTTTCATTTCATCCTCAATGGCACTTCTCAAGGATTGCTTTGCTTCCCACTTACTCATCAACTCTACTATTTTTGCCTTGTCTGCTAATTTATTTGCAAAAGAAGGTATTAAAGGGATAAAAGCTATTTTTATCTTATCAACAGGAAGTCTTTCTAAAATAGCAATGGTATCTATGTGGAGTTCTTCCCTAGAACCACCCCACTCAATAAAAGATTGGAATAGTGATTTTTCAATCTCTGTTGTTGACTCAATTTTGGCTGCAAGCTCTGTCAAGATTGCTGAGGCTTCAAAATCTGAAACAGTCGAAGACGATTTTATAGCTTCATTTCGTAATGTGTCTGCTCCATTTAATAAGTTTTGGATAATTTTTAAGGCTTCTCGACTAAGATTCTGAGATTTGACAAATGAAATATTCTTTTGACTTTCTCTTGAAAAATAGAAATAAGGTCTTAAATCTTGACCTGTTAAAGAAGGTTCTATTTTTGTTAGCCACTCTTTAATCCAAACATCATCCTTCCATATACTTAGCATTTCTGCTTCTTCCCAGTTCCCCTCTTCAATCTTCTGCAACTCTTTAGGTTTGCCATTATCGTCAATCTGTAATTGAGCTAACCTTTTGTAAAATGGATCTTTAAAATATTCAAGAAGCATTAACTTAGCTAAAATCCTTCTGTCTAAAGTTATCTTGCGATAATTTGCCATAACAAGTCGTGCTTCCATTGCATTAAGAAATCGTTTACAATGTCTCGGGTTTCCGTTTAATCCTTTAGCAAGAACCGAAGAAATTTGTTTTGATAAAGAAATAGGATCTTTAAGTTTATTTGCTAATTCTTCTGATTCATCCTTTATTACATCATATGTCAATTCAAAATCCAAGAAACTCTCT
>DAIPZW010000294.1:0-1945 GCA_036781965.1 Bacteroidales bacterium | reverse complement strand
AAATTTCCGGATGGGAAATTTCCGGAGCAGGGTATCCTTATAATTCTATTAAATATGAAACGCCGGTATCTGGTGAATATTCTGAATTTATAGCAACTCCTTATATTGATGCTTCCGGGTCAGAAGATGTTTATTTGTCTTTCTCTTATCAACCTTCTCGTTCAGAAATAAGAGACAATGATTTCTTGAAAATTGAAGTTTATGACGGCGCAGGATGGAATCAGGTAAAAGAACTTGTGGCAATAACAGAACCTGGTTGGGATTTTGAATTTGTAAAAATAAATATTTCGGAATATGCTGCAAATAAACAAATACAAGTACGTTTTACAGCTCATGGGAATAACCAATCCATATTCACTCCAATATGGATTATTGATAATGTAAGAGTTTATGATGCAGAAGATGAAATAATAGCAGCTACTCCACTGAACTTTACTGCTCATAGAGCTAACGATTACGTTTACCTTTCATGGACCGACCCTAATGAATCTGCATATCTTACCTATATTAATGTGGAAAGCCTGTTTGATATGTTCGGAAATTATGGAGAAACGTTTATCGCAGCAAATTATTATGATGAAGAAGACCTTAAAAATATAGAAGGTTATACCATCAGGTCTATATCTGCATACTTAACAAACATAGTTCCTACATCTAATCCCACATACAAATTAGTTGCTTTCAAAGGGACAGAGAAAATCTTGGAGCAAACGATAGAAAGTGGTTCCTTTGATTTTAATACATGGAGTACGTTTGAACTTGCAACACCTATTGTAGTTGATGCCAGCAAACCTCTCTACTATGGAATCGAAGTATCCAACTATGATCCATCCGATCATCCGGTTGGATTAAGTGGTTATCCTCCTGTAGATGGTGGTGCTAATTTAATATCGGATGATAACGGGCAGTCGTGGAAACGTCTAACTAGTGACTTCATGAACGGAAGCAACTGGTTGATCAAAGCATGGATGACAAAAGAAGGAATACCGGCTACAACAAAACCGGCAGCAGGTCTGTATGGTTATATGCTCTACAGAAACGGAGAAGTTGTTTACGGTCAGGACGGAAGTAGTGGAAATGTAACTTTATATAACGTGTTCATTGATAGTAAAGCTCCTAAGGATGAAGACGTATGTTATGAATTAAAAGCAATATATATTAATGGCGAAGAATCGGAAATGACTTCGGAGGTTTGTCTTCAAGTAGAAGGAGAAAGTATTGATAATACATTAGCAGAGCAATTTGAAATTTTCCCGAACCCGGTTAAAGATGAATTGAACATAAACGGCGAATTCAAGAGTTTTTCAATCATCGACATGAGAGGATCGGTTCTTCTTTCATCCGAACAAAACAAAATAAATATGAGTAATATTCCTGCCGGAACTTATTTGCTAAAAATAGAAACAGTGTCTGGTGTGGTTATACAGAAACTGATAAAACAATAAAGCATATATATTGTATTTGGAAATAGTTCACCTCTCATTCTTTTCTAATAAAGAAAGTTAGAGCGAGAAGATAATCAAAAAGGAGAAGGATATTTAATACCCTTCTCCTTTTTCTATTCATTGACAACTGTTTACTGTTAATTGATCATTGTTTATACCTTTCTGAGATGATTTCCCAGTTTATAATGTTCCAAAGGGAGGCTAAATGGTCGGGGCGGCGGTTTTGATAGTCCAAATAATAGGCATGTTCCCAGACGTCTGCTACGAGTAGGGGGGTATATCCCTCGCGTATGGGATTGTCTGCATTGGATGTTTTCTTCAATTCTAAGTTTCCTTCCTTGCTTTGCTCGCCGATGTTAGGGACGAGCGAAAGATGGACTATATATTCAATCATTATACCCCCGAAATCATTTATCATGCTGCCGCCTATAAGCACGTAAGTATTATGGAACAGGAACCGGATCAGGCAATCTTGACCAATATCAAGGGAAGTAAGAACA
>DAIPZW010000293.1:0-1979 GCA_036781965.1 Bacteroidales bacterium | reverse complement strand
AGCAGAAAACTTAACGAAGGCATTTACCCCCAATGCAAAATCCTATCAAAAGTTTGAATTTTATAATCCTCCATTTCATGATATATTTACTCATATGGAACTTAGATGGGATAAACATCTGGTCCTCCCTCCCTCTCAAAATGAATTTGGAGAGGAATATCAATTCTATTTTACCGAAATACCTAAAAACAAGCCTTTTGAAATCAGTATAGATTCGTTAATGAGTATGTTGGATAAGATTTGTTATGATGAATACTCTAATAAAAGTGGATACAATCTTCATCTTAGTTCATACTATGATAATAATGAATCGGATGAAGCTTTAAAAGCATATTCATATGGGGAATTTTTAGACTTTTCCCCTGTCTATTTAAAAAAAGGCTCTGAAACCAATGACACTAATGATTGGGATGATTATAATGATGAATTTGAGCATTATCAAGATAACAGCGATGATTATGAAAGAGATACCTTTGACGCTTTAACGGACGGTCAATATGGAGATTATGATGATTGGAGGGAAAGAGGAGGCGACATGGATAATTTAAGAGATCGATTAGGCTTCTGATTTGAATGAACGTTTTCAGCGGATTATGCAGAAAACCGACCGTGTTTTAGCTGGCGAATAACAAAAAACACTATATTTGCATTCAGAAATCGCACCCGTGTAGCGAAGCTATGTAAAACGGTGCAACGCTGTGAAGACCTTATTCAAGGGACTTACATTGTAGCAAAAACATAACTCATTGAAAGATAGTGCTATTTAGAAATTCTCTCGATTCCTGGTGGCACCACTTGAAAGAAACGCAAAATTAAGTAAACTCCTGAATTTCAAACGAATTCAGGAGTTTTTGTTTTATACAACTAAGCAAAAAAAAGGTATTAAAAAGCAGCTTAATCATTGCAAATTCGGTGGCTTTTTTTACCCCTTGAAAAAAGCCACCGATTATGGTTTTTATTCTTTGATTCACAGTGTTTTGCGTAGCCTTATCTTGCCTTCGTTTCATAGATTTGTAACCCTAAAAAATGAAATTATGAAGCAGGAAAAATTAAGTATTTTGTTCTTTATCTTAAAAGGTAGAACCTTGAAGTCAGGAGAAGCTCCTATCTTATTGAGAGTAACTGTAGGTGGCGATTACGATGAAATAAGAATCCAAAGAAGTGTTCCTACGAACTTGTGGGATAGTGCAAAAGGTCGCTGTAAAGGGAAAAACAGATCGGCAACAGAATTGAATGAATATATTAGCGATCTGAATGTAAAGTTTCTCTCTATCCATAAAGAACTTATGCTGGAAGAGGCCTATATTACCCCAAAGTTATTACTGAAGAAATTATTTTGTCAGGAAGAAAAACGCACAGTTCATAAAGCTTTCCTTGAACATAACGATGAATGCCGGAGACAGATCGGGATAAATTATGAAGCTGTTACAATCAATCGTTATGATAATTGCGCCAGAGGTTTAGCAGCTTTTATACAGAAAGAATGTGATAAAGAGGATATTTCTTTCGCCGAATTGAATGGAGCTTTAATACGACGTTTCGAGGTTTTCCTGAAAGTGGAGCGGAGTCTTTGCCAAAACACAGTGGTACGTTATATGAAATGCTTCAAGAAGTTCATAAATACCGCTCTTGCTAATGATTGGATAAAGAAAGATCCATTCCTAGGAATAAAATATAAGCAGGAAGAAACCTCCCCAGTCTTTCTGACTAAAGAAGAGTTAGACACAATTATTGAAAAGGAATTCTCAGTTGAACGGCTTACCCTTGTTCGAGATCTATTCATTTTTAGTTGCTTCACCGGTTTGGCCTTTGTAGATGCTAAAGAGCTTCGGCCTGAGCATTTATTTAACCCACATTGCAGGCATAGTGTTTCGATAGGTTAAAGTTTTGTTAACTTTTATTTAATACAGATGCTATACATGTACGTAACTACTCAGGTATATTATTCTAAAACTTAAAAATGTATCTAAATAGGCTTC
>DAIPZW010000292.1:0-2009 GCA_036781965.1 Bacteroidales bacterium | reverse complement strand
CCTTATATACTCAATTATCAAGAGAAAAAAATCATACCCATTCGGGCTAAAATCTCTTCTTTAGTATTATTATGGTTGAGTATTTTAGGCAGTATCTTTTTTGTAGTAGATAACCTTTGGATTAAGGGTTTGTTATTATTGATAGCAATAGGAGTTACGATTCATATATCATCATTTAAAAGTAAAGAATAGATGAAACAAGAACTTATAGACGAATTGATTCGCTTAGCATTTAAGGAAGATATAGGAGATGGCGATCATACAACGCTTTCGACTATTCCTTCGTCCGCTATGGGCAAAGTTCAGTTGATAATAAAGGAAGACGGAATCTTGGCAGGCGTAGAAATTGCCGAAAAAATCTTTCATACTTTCGATCCTGACTTAAAAATTGAGATTTTTATTCAAGACGGAGCAGAAGTACATTACGGAGATATAGCTTTTACCGTAGAAGGCAAGGTGCAATCTTTACTTCAAACTGAGCGTTTAGTATTAAATGTGATGCAACGAATGAGCGGAATTGCCACTGTGACCCGTAAATATGTCAAGAAACTAGAAGGAACAAAAGCGAAAGTACTTGATACTCGCAAGACAACCCCTGGAATGAGAATCTTAGAGAAGGAAGCTGTCAGAATTGGAGGAGGAACCAATCATAGAATCGGTTTGTTCGACATGATTCTTCTTAAAGACAATCATGTGGACTTTGCGGGCGGAATTAAAAACGCCATTGCTCGCGCCAAAGAGTATTCTTGGCAACAAGGGAAGGATCTTCCTATAGAAATAGAGGTTCGCAACTTTGATGAATTAAACGAAGTCTTGGAAACAGGCGGAGTAGATCGGATTATGTTGGATAACTTCAGTGTGGAAGACACTCGTAAAGCAGTAGAAATAGTGAATGGTCGCTATGATTTAGAATCTTCCGGTGGAATTACCTATGATACGATTCGAGATTATGCCGAAACCGGTGTCGATTATATTTCTGTTGGAGCACTCACCCACTCTGTTAAGAGTTTAGATATGAGTTTGAAAGCCGTTTAACAACGGCTTTTTTCTTTTTCTACACAAAAGAACAAACCAATTCGTTTACTTTCTTCTTGAAATAATACCCTTTGTCTTGAATATCCCGAATGGGCACTAAATGCGCCGAGAAACTAGTTGGATATTTAAGGAAGTATATCTTTTTTATCTGATTCAATTTATCTTCTGCCGAAGCATGTTGCGACAATATAGAGCAAATAGCTTCCTCGTCCTGTTTATTAGCAAATTCTCCAGTATAAATAAAGAAATCATCCTCCGCTTTTACATCTTTAATCTGTACTGTATTCACATCGATTGCTTTCTTTGTTCCGCTTATCTTTTTATCCGGAGAAGAATCTATTGATTTATAAATAATATTATTTTTTCGGATTTGATAGATATGGCTCTTTCCGATCTGACTCAATAATACTTTGTCGGAAGCTATAAATAATAAAGACATAGAAGTAGCCAATCCTTCTAGCCTATTCTCTTTTTTGAAAGAGTCTAAGGATATTTCAGCAAAACGAATCGCCTTTTCTACGAAAGAAGGTGTAATATCAGATTCTTGATTTAAGAAAGAATTGAAATAAGAGTAAATAGCATCGCAAATAACTTGTCCTGCTAGCGCTTCAATAGGAGAATCTCCGCCGCAAGAGATAAATAATCGATTTTTATTTGATACAGAAACAGTATTCGGATAGATATTGTCCGAATATCTCACTCCTGTCGAAGTTTCACTAACAGAAAAAGGCTGGTGTAACGCAATATTCATAAAGTATCCATTTGTGATCAAACAAACTATCGTTCTCTGTAATAAAGTAACGCTTATAATTGGCTTTTATTATCTAAGAATGACTAAAAATTAATATATTCGCTTTCGACAATCTATGTTAACGAAATATTACTTTATTAAAATTAAACTTTCAAAGTTTGATAATCCGTAACTATTCAGCCTCTACCTTCGCCACGCATTTTAGAGCGGGGAGTACCCTTTG
>DAIPZW010000291.1:0-2033 GCA_036781965.1 Bacteroidales bacterium | reverse complement strand
AATCATCAAACACTTACTTTATTCATCCTTATTTTGCCGTTGTTTGCGATAATCTATTTATCTTTGTAGCCAAATTATTAATTACTAATCATAAAAATATCACATGGCAACAACTGCTGATTTTAAAAATGGGATGTGTATAGACTTAGAAGGACAGTATTATTATATTGTGGAATTCTTACATGTAAAACCAGGAAAAGGCCCTGCTTTTGTTCGTACAAAACTAAAAAATGTAACAACCGGTCGTGTACTTGATAAAACTTTTAACTCCGGAGTAAGAGTTGAAGAAGTTCGTATCGAAAGAAGACCTTATCAATACTTATATCAAGATGATATGGGATATAATTTCATGAACAATGAAACTTTTGAACAGGTTTCTATCAACAAAAATAATATCAACGGTGTTGATTTCTTGAAAGAAGGAGATACAGTTGAGGTGGTTGTGCATGCAGCTACGGAAACTATTTTGTTTGCTGACCTTCCTGCTCATGTTGTTCTTGAAGTTACTTATACAGAACCGGGAGAAAAAGGAAATACGGCAACTAACGCAACTAAACCGGCAACAGTTGAAACCGGAGCTACGGTTCGCGTTCCTCTTTTTATTAATGAAGGAGAAAAAATACGCGTTGATACTCGCGATGGCTCCTACGTTGAAAGAGCGAAATAAGATAAAATAAATTCTTTAACAAGGGGACATGCCCCCTTGTTAATTGAATAATCTGTAATGTTTTTTCTATAATTTAAAACCAAACCCATAACATGAAATTTACCGTCAAAGACTTGGCGGAAGAAGATCGTCCGCGCGAAAAACTACTCTTAAAAGGAGTGCATGCTTTGTCTGACGCCGAATTATTAGCGATTCTTATCGGATCCGGCAGTCGTGATGAAACAGTCATACAACTTTCTCAGCGTATTCTCCAATCGGCAGATAATAATCTCCATCAATTAGGAAAATATTCGATTAATAGGCTCATTTCTGACTTTAAGGGAGTCGGAGAAGCTAAAGCAATTACGATTGTTGCAGCTTTGGAATTGGGAAAAAGACGAGCCGCTTCGGAAGTGAAAGAACGAAAGCAAATAAGATTCAGTCGAGATATTTATGATTTCGTTTATCCGCTTATTTCCGACTTGGATCATGAAGAATTTTGGGTATTATTCCTCAATCGTGCCAATAAAGTTGTTGAACAAATGAAAGTAAGTCAAGGAGGTCTCTCCCAAACTGTGGTTGATCCCCGTCTGATTTATCGACAAGCTTTAGTTTCTTTGGCAAGCAGCATAGTGCTTTGTCATAATCATCCTTCGGGAAATCCCAATCCGAGTGAAGAAGATGATACCATCACCCGAAAAATAAAAGAAGGAGCTTCTCTTTTACAAATAACCCTATTAGATCACATTGTTTTCTGTGATCAAGCTTATTTTAGTTATGCCGATGAGGGACGGATATAAATCTTTTTCCATTATTTATTCTTACCTTTGGGGAGTATTTTAAAACAAAAGCAGATGAACTACAAAAGAATACTTCTTAAATTAAGCGGAGAATCGCTTATGGGAGAAAAAGCTTACGGGATTGACGAAAACCGTTTGAATGATTATGCGAAACAAATAAAAAACATAGCCGATCAAGGAATTCAAGTGGCTATTGTTATCGGAGGAGGCAATATATTCAGAGGACTAAGCGGAGCAGCTAAAGGTTTTGACCGTGTAAAAGGCGATCAAATGGGCATGTTGGCAACCGTGATCAATAGTTTGGCATTAAGCTCGGCTATCAATCAAACCGGAAAGAAGGCAATTGTTTATACTGCTACTAGAATGGAGCCGATAGGTAAACTATATTCTAAAGAAGAAGCTGTAGCCTCTTTGGGAAAGGGTGAAATTGTGATTGTTTCGGGAGGAACCGGCAACCCTTTCTTTACGACAGATACTGCTTCCGTTTTAAGAGCGGTGGAATTAGAAACAAATGTGATGCTAAAGGGAACCCGTGTAGATGGAATCTATACTGCCGACCCGGAAAAAGATCCTACTGCCGTAAAATT
>DAIPZW010000290.1:0-2043 GCA_036781965.1 Bacteroidales bacterium | reverse complement strand
AGAACAGGTTTTTATAAAGCTGCTTCATTTTTCTAAATTATTTAAAAAGCTGTTTTCCTATATTGATGCTGTATTTTTGATTCGTATAAAAACATCTCATAGCTGAAACTCAATAATACGAAATTCGGGATCATCGGTTATGCCGTATAGTCTGTTGCTTTGTTCGTCTATTGTGAAATGAAAAATGGGAATATCTAAAATGTATTTCTTTAACGGCTTACCGTCCCAGTCAAAAAAGAATATCTGATTCAGATAATACATTCTTTTATCCAAATCAAAGGTCTGCCCGGAATAGAGGAGCGCTACCTGATCCCGGATTTGAACCGGAAAAAAGTAAGCATCACGTGTTTCGCCCGGAATAGAGCGGTACCCGATACCTTCTCCGATTGTTCTTTGCTTTAAGAATGGCAGAAAATGGTCAGGTCCATATAATCGTTTCTCTAATCTTCCTGTTGAGTCGTAAAATTCGATCAGATCTGTTCTGCGATAAGACAAACAAATCTTTCCATTTTGCGGGTTAACGGCTAAATCACCTAAAAAGGTTTCGATTGCTTCGATAGCTGTCACTTCATTTGGGATAGAAGGAAATTCACCGACAGTCTTTATTAATCCTTCCTGATTAAAGAAGGATAATCGCTTATGTTCCGGAGACAAAACAGTTGCAACGATTTCCCTCTCATTCAAAAACGATATTTTATCCAATGCCTCCTCAAATACTATCGAAGAGTCTGGTTTCAGGGCAGAACTGAGACCGAAGTCTTTCCGTAAATAACGGCTTGCTCTCCTTTTTCCCGTATCATAAATCCAAACAACTGAATCAAGTAATTGTACACTTTCCGGATTAAGCATTTCTTCCGGGCCACTTCCAAATGAGATATCTTCTCCTATCTTTTTCTTTGTATAAATATTGTATCGGGTAAGATGACTCTCCATATTCCTGTTCAACAATACAAGCACTGAATCAAGTAAATATATCCTCATAGGCATATATAACTCTTCCTCAAACACAACTTCTTTTCCGGTTACGGAAACTACTTCCGGAAAGTCTTCCATTGTAAAACGCTTTGCGTCCTTATATTGATTTTTTTCTGCACAGGAAAACAAGAATACAAGACAGAATAATAATACATATTTCATTTCTTTCAATATTTGGAAAGTTGATAATAAACTAAATAACAATGATCAATTTCTTTTAGCAGAGTGTTATTCGAGTTGATTAATAAGGAATCCTGCATTGTGTACTTCTCTACTATTTTAAGATTTTTCTCCGCAAAATCGTCTTCAAAAATCAGCAATAAGGGAGTGGGTTCATCAATTCTTTCATCTGTAGACTGATAAACCTTGTACCTCAAAATTTTCCCTTTGTCTACTTCCTTTTCTCTATGGACCATTTCCCCCGGAATATTCACAAACAAGTGCAGTGTTTCAAGTTTTGTAACATCAGGGATAATTTCCCAGACTAACCGGTTTCCTTTTTCCCCTCTTCTATAGTTGAGCTGTTCTAATATATACGGAATCTTTTTACCAAATCGATATTCGGTCATGTACAATACCCAATCCAGATCACAACTTAAAGGAGAAAATCTGAACTTAAACACGTCACTCAATGGAGAGGGGCGAAGAATAGCCGATTCATCTCCTCTTAAAGTAGTCTTTAAAGTGACGTCCTCTTTATTAAGCCCAAGCTGTGCATAGCCGACAAAAGAAGACATAAACATTGCTAATAAACAGATCAATTTCATAATTTATTATAATTTAAAAACTTAGTTGGAATTAGTATTCCAACTAAGTAATGCTTGTTATTATCCCCTATAACCAGAACATGATTGTACATATCCTCCAAAAACATATACATGACAACTACACAGATAGTCTAATCTACATCCCCAAGAATAACATGACAGGCTACTTTCTACATCGGCTAAAGCCTCTATATTATTTAGCGTTAAATCAGCCAAAGTATCATTGTTTTCCTGCTGATTAAAATTCCATGCTGCCGCAACAGCCACAGCTGCTACTATCGCAACACTTACTATTTTCTTT
>DAIPZW010000289.1:0-2044 GCA_036781965.1 Bacteroidales bacterium | reverse complement strand
AAAATCTTGTTTAAAACAAGATAAGACTCTTTCTTCGAGTGTCGAAAGAGTCTTATTCTATTAAAGGCATTATTGATTTTTTCACTTTTCAAACTTCTTCACAATAATACAAGCATTGTGTCCGCCAAATCCAAACGTATTGGATAGAGCAGCACGCACAGGTCGTTTTTGCGCTTTATTAAAAGTAAAATTCAAATTATAATCTATTTCAGGATCATTGTCCCCTTCTTCATGATTGATAGTTGGAGGAACAATATCATTTTTTACAGCAAGGATACAAGCCATAGTTTCGATTGCTCCAGCTGCACCTAACATGTGTCCTGTCATTGATTTGGTAGAACTGATATTTAGATTAAAAGCATGTTCTCCAAATACATCTTTGATAGCTTTAGCTTCCGAAGGATCACCAACAGGAGTAGAAGTTCCGTGAACATTGATATAATCAATTTCATTAGCTTGCATGTTAGCATCTTCCAACGCATTCCTCATCACTAATTTAGCACCTAATCCTTCGGGATGAGAAGCTGTTAAGTGATAAGCATCGCCGGAACCACCTCCGCCAACTACTTCTGCATAGATTTTAGCTCCGCGAGCCAAAGCATGCTCTAATTCTTCAAAGATAAGACAAGCAGCGCCTTCTCCAATAACAAAACCATCACGGCTTGCGCTAAATGGTCTCGAAGCTGTTTGAGGAGAATCATTACGAGTAGAAAGTGCATTCATAGCATTAAACCCTCCTACTCCGGAAACAGTAATTGCAGCTTCCGAACCTCCGGTTACAACAGCATCAACTTTCCCTAAACGAATCATATCAAAGGCAGTAACCGCTCCATTAGTAGAAGAAGCACATGCCGATACAGTTCCAAAGTTAGCACCTCTGAAACCATATTGAATAGAAATATGACCAGCGGCAATGTCGCTAATCATTTTAGGGATGAAGAAAGGATTGTATTTTGGTCCTAAACTCTCGTGAGTAAAATAAGAACCGACTTCTTGATCGAATGTATCAATTCCTCCGATTCCGGAAGAAAAGATAACGCCGACTCTATCTTTATTTATTCCCTCAGCATCTAATTCGGAGTCGATAATAGCTTCTCTAGCTGCTACAACTCCTAGCTGAGCATATCTATCCATCTTTCTTGCTTCCTTGCGATCAAAGTGTTCATTCGGATCGAAGTTTTTCACTTCACAAGCAAATCTGGTTTTGAATTTTTCTGCGTCGAATAAAGTAATGGGTCCAGCTCCGCTTACGCCGTTTAATAAGGAATCCCACGTTTCCTCCGCGTTGTTTCCTACAGGAGTAAGAGCACCTAGACCCGTTACCACAACTCTTTTTAATTCCATTTTATAAGAATAAAGTTGAGTTATTTGTTTGCTTCAATGTATGAAATAGCATCACCTACCGTAGTGATCTTTTCAGCTTGATCATCTGGAATAGACATTTCGAATTCTTTTTCGAATTCCATGATCAATTCTACTGTATCCAAAGAGTCTGCTCCAAGATCGTTAGTGAAACTAGCTTCATTGGTAACTTCAGATTTTTCTACGCTCAATTTGTCAGCGATGATATCTTTTACTCTTTCTGCAATTTCTGACATAACTTTTGTTTTTTAGTTAATAATATAAAAATTAATTCTATTTTTGCACTGCAAAGGAAAACATTTTAATTGATATATCAAAAGAAAATACCGAAAACTTGCACAAAGAGTTGAAAAATGTGCATTGACTATCTATTTAATATGAATAAAATAGCAATCTTGGCTTCAGGATCGGGTTCTAACGCCGAAAATATAATTAATCATTTCAAAAGTCAACCCCAAGTGGAGGTTGTCTTAATCCTTAGTAATAAGAAAGATGCCTACGTTCACGAGCGAGCTAAAAACTTGAATATTCCTTCTTATACTATAAATAAGGAAGGATTTGAAAAAGGCGACGCACTTCGTTTATTAGAGGATAATCATATCGACTTCATTATTTTGGCGGGCTTTTTATTAAAGATACCGGAAAATATACTGAAAGCTTATCCTAATAAAATAATCAATAT
>DAIPZW010000288.1:0-2056 GCA_036781965.1 Bacteroidales bacterium | reverse complement strand
CCTGAATTATTCATACTAAAAAAGGAAAGTTCTTTCTCCGGTTGTTTATTTCCGGAAAGATAGTTATCTTAGTTGTGTCAAACAAAACAATCTATCAAAAAAACTTTCCCATGAACAAAAGTACACAAAGTCCTGCTTCTTCCCAATTTTGTGGTGAATTATTTTCATTATCCGATGCAAATGGCAAGAAATTATCCTCAAATTTCACAGCTCCCGATCTATCTTCTTTTGGCGGTTTGCTACTTCTTCGTGAATGTGAAAAGCAAATCGGCTTCGTATCCTCTTTATCCTCCTGTATAGAAGACAGCCGTCGTTCTTATCTGGTTCGCCACAGTTACGAAGAGATGCTTCTCCAGCGTATATTTCAGATTGCAGCGGGATATGAGGATTGCGAGGATTGCGATTTATTACGCAATGATTCCATCCTTAAGATTTGTGCAGGAAGAACAAGCGAATCAGATATGTTGTCTTCCCAGCCGAGTATGAGCCGGTTGGAAAACAAGGCAAGCATACGCGAGCTTTACAATATGGGACTTTGCTTCGTGGAGCATTTTATCTCCTCGTATGGAGATAAGGAGCCCGAAGTAATCATTCTGGATTGTGATGACAGCAATGCCAACACTTATGGAGGCCAACAACTAAGCCTGTTTAATAATTATTACGGAGAGTATTGCTATATGCCTTTGTTTGTTTTTGAAGGGATAAGTGGTAAAATGATACTTCCTCTTCTTCGTCCCGGACGCGGTAATAAGTCCATCAATATCTTTGGCATCATGCGCCGTTTGATTGCCTTACTTCGCAAACGTTGGAAACATACTCGTTTTATCCTTCGGGGCGACAGTCACTTTTGTAGTAAGGACTTTATGGATTGGGCGGAAGATAAAGAATATGTCGATTTTGTTACCGGATTGACAGGCAACAGCGTTTTGTTAAAACGAGTAGAGAAATGGCTCTCCAATGCACAGAAAGAATATAACCGGACCCAAACACCGATTAAAACGTATCATCACTTTACCTATAAAGCAGGCAGCTGGAAGTACGTACAGCGGGTTGTTGTTAAAATAGAGATAGGTGAAATGGGCAGCAATATCCGTTTTGTTGTCACCAGTTTTAAGAACACTTACGCCCGCACGATTTATGAAAGTCTTTATTGCGACCGTGCCAGAATGGAACTGATGATAAAAGAGATAAAGACTTATTTATATGCTGATCGAATGTCTTGTCAAAGATTCAGCGCCAACCAGTTTCGGCTCTTTATCCATGCCGGCGCATATGTATTACTCCACACCATGAAGTCGGAACTTTTTGCCGGAACGCCGGTTGCTTCGTTTTCAATAATGACCATCCGAGAAAAAATATTACTGACAGCCGTTCACCTCAAGGAATTAAAGACATGCATCCGTATCGAGTTTCCAGCCAAACAACCAATGAGGAAGGAAATGGAATATGCTCTACACAGGATACGATACCTGCACAAAACAGGCTGATTATCTGATATTTCAACAATACAATTTAAGAAAACTGACCTTTTGAACACCTCAATAGGCTGGAAAAACTATGGACTGAAGGCCGAAAACAGAGCTTCAAGGGATAGTTTATACCGGCTGACAATGCAAAAGTTGCCTCCAATGAAAAGTTTAGCGGAATCTTATTTATGAATAACAATAGGAGATATTCCTTTTGTGTTTTAAATAACGGTTGCTGCCGAAGAAATAGGAAGAGTATGAATAATTCAGGCTAAAAGCGATAAACAACAGCAGAAATAAAAGAGTATTCGATTCATCTTATTGAATTTCAATGTTAAATAATTATTGTATAGTGTCTTGTAAAGAAATGGAGCCGCCATCTTCTTTGGCTTTTAATGCCCGTTTCTTAGCTTTCTCCTTTTTCTTCTTTTCTTTTTTCGCTTTATCAAGGGCTATAATTTCTTTCAGCGAACGAACCGATTCCGGCTCTTCCCGCTTAAACCGCTTGAAATAGATATTTTCTATGAATTGGGGCAATGGTGCTTTCCATGTTTCTTGTTCATGGTTATCTATTTTCCCCAGCTTATCAG
>DAIPZW010000287.1:0-2072 GCA_036781965.1 Bacteroidales bacterium | reverse complement strand
ATGTATTCTTATTAATCGCAGCTCTGATTGCAATCACATCTGTATGGATTACAAATCATTTAGTAGATGAATTAAAAGAAGAAGAACGCAAGAAAATAGAAAATTGGGCAGAAGCCGTTCGCGTTTTTTCCATTTCTTCCTACCAACAAGACAACGACCTTAATTTGTTATTGGTATTAAAGCTACTAGAAAGCAATACCACCATTCCGGTTATCCTTACTGATGGAGAAACCGAAGTAAACACTTATAATAATATTGACGTTCCCGAAAAAAACAAAAATGAGTTTCTAGAAAAGAAGGTACGCGAATTTGCCAAAAAGCACGATCCTATCCTTATTGATTTAGGAGAAGATATCATTCAATATGTATATTACGACGATTCCACCGTATTAAAACAACTGCAATGGTTTCCATTTGTGCAATTAGCTGTAGTATTTGTTTTAATGCTTATCTCTTTCTTGGCTCTCAACAGTTCTAAAAAAGCAGAACAAAACAAAGTTTGGGTAGGATTATCAAAAGAAACGGCACATCAATTAGGCACTCCGATTTCTTCACTTATGGCTTGGGTGGAATATCTTAAAAGTAAAGATTTGGACATCATGTTACTCGATGAAATGGACAAAGATGTCCATCGATTAAAGATGATTGCCGAACGATTTTCTAAGATTGGCTCCAATCCCGAACCGGCTCCTTTAGACTTGAAAGAACTCGTCGAACAAACCATTGCTTATATGGGCAAACGAATCTCCAGTAAAGTTAAAATTGAGCTCGATTTCCCCGAAGAAAACATGCTTGTTTTGACCAACGACTCACTTTTTGGTTGGGTCATGGAGAATTTAATAAAAAATGCGGTGGATGCGATGGATGGACAAGGAACTATCACCATAAAATCAACCACCAAAGGGAATAAAGCCTTAGTAGATATTTCAGACACAGGAAAAGGGATTCCAAAATCTAAGTTCGAAACGGTATTTCATCCGGGATATACTACAAAAAAACGAGGATGGGGCTTAGGATTATCCTTAGTAAAGAGAATTATAGTATCGTATGACAAAGGAAAAATCTATGTACTTCGTTCCGAATTAGGCAATGGTACGACTTTCCGCATTGAAATGAATAAAAAATAAGCTTGGCATGAAAAAATTCTTTCCGTTTTTGTTTCTGTTTTTGGCATATATTTCCCTATTCACCGGAAATTGTTTAGCTGATGATAGCATTCCGATTCCGGACACCTTCCCCGAAGATTTGTTCTTGATAGACGAACCGGTAATAGAGGCTGAAAGTTTCCATCAAGCGCTTAAAACCAAATTCATTGAGGGTTCTGTGATTTTTATGAGTATTATCGCCCTCATGCTTATTGCAGGTTTGGCATTTTGTCTCGAACGAATCATTTATTTGAACCTATCTCAGATCAATACAAAAGCTTTTTTGTCGGAAATTGAAGGTAAATTAAGGGAAAATGACTTAGAAGGAGCCAAAGAGATGTGCCTTAATACACGTGGACCTGTTGCTTCTATTTGTTACGAAGCCCTCATGCATGAGGAAGAAGACATTGATTATATCGATAAATCCATCGTTTCTTGCGGAGGAGTCCAGACAAGTTTATTAGAAAAGAATTTATCGTGGATCACTTTATTTATTGCCGCCGCCCCTTCCTTCGGATTTTTAGGAACGGTGCTCGGTATGATTCAAGCTTTCGACAAGATACAAGCCTTTGGCGATATTAATCCTTCGATTGTAGCAGGCGGAATGAAATTTGCCTTGATTACAACTGTCGCCGGACTGATTGTAGCCCTTGTTCTTCAATTTTTCTACAACTATATCTTAAATAAAATAGAAGCAATCACCGGACAAATGGAGGATAACTCTATGAAAATTTTGGATATAGTTGTTCAATATAAGAAGAGGAAAGGAAATAGCAATTTACGATCTTAGATTTACGATTTATGATTATAACTAAAGAGTCAGCATATATGATATAAGTGCATCGAAGAAGAGAGAAAAATTTGAAATCTAAAATCTGAAATCGTAAATTCATTTTGTAAGCAAAAGTATCTTTTGCTTACAAAATG
>DAIPZW010000286.1:0-2154 GCA_036781965.1 Bacteroidales bacterium | reverse complement strand
TTATTATTAATCTGATTCCTGCGAACAAAGATAAAGATTATTTTTTGTCATCTGTTAAAACAAACCGTAATCAGTGCTTAATACCTCAAATTCTGTTCGGCGATTAATTTGATCAGCTATTTCTTGTTGCTCAGGGCTTAACGTTTCTATAAACTCCGGAGTTAATTCTTGTCCTTCGGGCAGAAATTCATAACCGATCGCCAGCTTTTTAGTTACTACATAAGGTTTATTTTTTCCATATCCCATGGCTGTTAAACGATCTGTTGCTATTCCGGCATCAATTAAATAGTCAATTACCGATTGTGCTCGCCATTGAGATAAGTTAATATTATATGTTTCACTTCCTTTTCGGTCGGCATGAGAAGAAAGTTCAATAGTAATATGCGGATTATCTTCCATTAATAAAACTAATTCATCCAATGCTTCTTTAGATTCGGGAAGTAAATTAGCTTTGTCAAATTCATAATATATATTGTCTATTACCTCCGGCTTGGAAATGGAATTTAGATAGAAGTCGACATAATAAGTTTCACTTTTCTCTCCCGAAGGAACACTTAACGCTTGACGTTGATTTAAATATCCCGGAGCACTTGCCATCATTACATAATCCATTCCCGGAATAACTTCCATAAAATAAGTACCATCTGCTCGGGCAAATATTTGTTGATAAGTTCCTTCTTTCCCTGCTATACGGACTTTAGCTCCTTCCATTTCTTCGTCTTCTTTATTCAATACCCAGCCTTCTACATAAACATATATGCCCGGAAGTTCAAAGGAATAGATATGATCTGCTCCTCGGCTATCGTTTCGATTACTGCTAAAATATCCTCGTTCCTGCATTCCTGCGAAAGTAATCCCAAAATCATCTCCGGCACTATTTATTGGGACTTTCATATTTTCAGGTCTCCATTTCCCGTCTTTGTCTTGTTTGGCTTTGAAAATATCCACCCCCCCCATTCCAGGGAGTCCATCTGAAGAAAAATATAAGACAGTATCGCTTCGCATATAAGGAAACATTTCATCTCCGGGTGTATTGATGTCCGGTCCTAAGTTTTCCGGAAGCCCCATGCCTACAGCTGCTAAAGGAATCCTCCAGATATCCTTTCCTCCATAACCTCCGATCACATCAGATACAAAATACAAATACCCATCAGAGCCTATTGCAGGATGAGCAGCCATAGTTGTTGTGTCTTGATAGATATCCAATTTTGTACCTGCCCCCCATGCCGCTCCCGACCGGGAAGACACTCTTATCTCTGCCGTACGTGGGAAGTCAAGGTCTTCCGAGCAATAAGTATAATACAATTGGGAACCATCAACAGAGAAAGATCCTACTCCTTCATCAAATTCAGTATTTATTCCGTCTTCAATGGTTTCAGGAGACTGCCATTGTCCTTTTTCATTTTGTTTAATAAGAAAGAAGTCGGCATTTTTAGTCCCAGTAATTAAACTCTTCTCTTCTCCAATGGCATTTTTCCTGCCCGAAGAAAAATAAAGCTGATCATAATCCGGACCTAATAACATGGGAGCATATTCTCCTTCGCGAGAACTCCATTTATCCATTTTTTTTACTACATAACGAGATGGATTATTTTTCCATTCTTGGGCTAATCGGCAACCAAATAAACCGTTTTTAGCTAATACATCATCAGGAAAAGTTTCCAAATAGTGCTCATATTGTTTAATAGCATCGGCATACTTGCCCAGTCTATGAGACATTTGGGCTTGATATAAAAAACTACTGCTATCCGGATATTCATAACGAATTGCATTAGTATATCCTCCTAATGCACGAGTTGCTTGGTTTACTTTTTGGAAACAATAAGCCATGTGATAGGCTATAACCCCTCGTTGAATCGTTTTTTTAGGAGAAGTTTTACTATAAACTCTCCGATATATTTGGGCGGCTTCGTAATATTCTCCCCGTTCTTCTCTATCAATTGCATCACTTAGCTTGGCTGATTTGCAAGAGAATAATAATGGAATAAGAATAATAAGAAAAAAGATAAAACGTCTTATCATGAATATCATTTTATACACTTAATTAACTGCTTTATTGCCGAAATATTGTAATTTTCTGCAATAATTAAGGCAAAATGCAAACTTTTTTGTAACTTGCCGTGTTTTTATGAGCGAACACGTTATTAGAGACTA
>DAIPZW010000285.1:0-2198 GCA_036781965.1 Bacteroidales bacterium | reverse complement strand
TAATATTTTTGAGATTATAAAGTTTATAGTTTTGAATTTACGCGCTTTGCGCCTTGAACGAAAAGTTGTTTGAGCAAATTTTAGTTCTTGAAAGCGCCGTTTAAGAGAGAGCAGAATTAAGTTTGCTTAAATTATGCCGAACGAAGGCGCTTCAACGTAGTTAGTTTTTGGTTCGTTTTGTATCAAGACAAAATGAACAAAGAAAAAGAAAGCAAGAGAAGAAACATTTAACGCTAAACACTGAACATTACTGCTTACTGTTTCACCAAATACTCTGCAATTTGGACAGCATTCAGGGCAGCTCCTTTTTTTATCTGGTCGCCTACGCACCAAAAAGTGAGACCTATGGGATTAGCGATGTCTTTTCGGATACGACCTACGAAAATTGGGTCTTTAGAAGCAGCAAACAGGGGCATAGGATAGACTTGCTGTTGAGGATCATCTTCGAGAACAATGCCGGGAGCATTAGAAAAAGCAATTCGAGCTTCTTCGACAGAAACAGGTCGCTCGGTTTCGATCCAAATTGCTTCGGAATGGGCGCGTAAAGCAGGAACTCGCACGCAAGTTGCACTTACTTCTATGTCGGAATGCATGATCTTTTTAGTTTCGTAATACATCTTCATTTCTTCCTTCGTATATCCATTCTCAGTGAATACGTCTATTTGTGGAATTAAGTTATATGCAAGTTGATATGCAAATTTTTCTATCGTAGGTTCTTGTCCTTCAGCAATTTGTTTGTATTGATTTTCTAATTCTTTCATAGCCTCCGCTCCAGCTCCTGAGGCAGATTGATAAGTAGATACGTTTACTTTTTTAATATGCGAGACATTTTCGATGGCTTGTAGGGCAACTACCATCTGAATCGTGGAACAATTGGGGTTGGCAATGATGTTTTTCGGGGCATTCAAGGCATCTTCGGCATTTACTTCGGGAACTACCAAAGGAACTTCCTCGTCCATCCGGAAAGCGCTGGAATTGTCAATCATAATAGCGCCATGTTTAGTAATCGTTTCGGCATATTCTTTAGAAGTTCCTCCGCCTGCGGAAGTAAACACGATGTCAATTCCTTTGAAATCATCATTGTGTTTCAGTTCTTTGACAATTAATTCTTTTCCTCTGAAAGAATAAGAAGTCCCCGCACTGCGAGAAGATCCAAAAAGAACCAATTCATCCATTGGAAAGTTTCTTTCTTCCAATACTCGTAAAAACTCCTGACCTACTGCCCCACTTACACCAACAATCGCTACTCTCATTTCTTTTTAGTTAAAAAATTAGGGATAAAACCCTTGATTATGTACTTTTGCGCAAAAATAATGAATAAATAACCAACCCGCAACTACAATGAAAAGATTTCTATTGTTTTTCTGTTTCTTACAGATAGGATTTTGCTACGCCCAGTTCTCAGATGATTTTAATGATGGACTGTTTCATCATGATGAAGAAAACTATCGCTTAGTGAATTGGGAGGGAGATACCGCCCATTTCAAAGTCAATCAAGAGTTTCAATTACAATTAAATGCACCTCCGAAAAATGGAAGTTCACAATTGCGAACTCATTCTTCACGTGTAAGAAATACTTCTTGGGAGTTTTATGTAAATCTGAAATTTACCCCATCTGTCAATAATTATGGGAAAATATTTTTGATCAGCGATCGTGAAGATTTAAATGAAAAATTAAACGGGCTGTATGTTCGTGTCGGATATACCGATAGGAATATTTGTTTAGTAGGTGCGCATAAAGATAAAAGCTATGAATTGCTGATTGAAGGAGAGAAAAACCGCCTTTCAGGTTCTAAAAATGAATTATTGATACGAGTTACGATTGATGAATCAGGAACAGTCGAACTTTATTCTCGAAAATTTGACGAAGAATCTTTTGTCTTGGAGGGGACAATTCTTTTAAGTTCCATTCCTTCGGGAAAATATGTGGGTATATTGTGTATATATACCCAAAGTCGTAATAAATCATTTTATTTTGATGATTTTGTGGTAAAGAAATTAGACGAGAGTATTGAAGATACGGATGAACCTGATCCCGAAGACCCAACTAATCCTCAAGAACCCGAACCTGAGGAACCGGAAGAACCGGAAAATCCCGAAGAAGAAACAATCATTCAATCGCTTTTATTTAGTGAAATTATGGCTCATCCTAATTCCGGAAGTGCAGAATATGTTGAAATCTATAATCCTTCGGACGA
>DAIPZW010000284.1:0-2203 GCA_036781965.1 Bacteroidales bacterium | reverse complement strand
CTTTCCTATTTTTATAATCATAAAATAAATATATAATCATGGCAAAAGAAATTAAATTTAACATAGACGCTAGAGATTCATTGAAAAAAGGAGTAGATGAATTAGCAAATGCAGTGAAAGTAACATTAGGGCCTAAAGGTCGCAATGTGATTATTGATAAAAAATACGGCGCTCCTCAAATAACTAAAGACGGAGTTAGTGTCGCGAAAGAAATTGAGCTTGCAGATACTTTTCAAAATATGGGAGCTCAGTTAGTAAAAGAAGTTGCTTCTAAAACGAATGACGATGCAGGAGATGGGACCACTACTGCTACCGTATTGGCTCAATCTATTATTAGCGTGGGTATGAAAAACGTTGCTGCCGGCGCTAATCCTATGGATTTGAAAAGAGGTATCGACAAAGCGGTTACTGCCGTTGTTGAAGATATTAATAAACAATCAAAAGCGGTTGGTGATGATTTCAAACAAATAGAAAACGTAGCCAAGATTTCTGCAAACGGAGACGAAGCAATCGGTCGTTTGATTGCAGAAGCTATGCAAAAAGTGAAGAAAGAAGGAGTCATCACTGTAGAAGAAGCTAAAGGTATCGAGACTTACGTAGATGTAGTGGAAGGTATGCAATTCGATCGTGGTTATATCTCTTCTTACTTCGTAACTAACACAGAGAAAATGGAAGCTGACTTGGAAAGTCCGCTAATCCTTATCTACGATAAAAAAATATCTGTATTGAAAGATATGCTTCCTATCTTAGAACAAGCAGTTCAAACGGGTCGTCCTTTATTAATCATAGCAGAAGATATCGAATCTGAAGCATTAGCGACACTAGTAGTAAACCGCTTACGTGGTTCTTTGAAGATTTGTGCAGTGAAAGCTCCGGGATTTGGAGATCGCCGCAAAGAAATGTTGGAAGATATTGCAATCTTGACAGGCGGTGTTGTTATTTCCGAAGAAAAAGGATTGAAATTGGAAGCTGCTACTATGGATATGTTAGGCTCTGCGGAAAAAGTAACTGTAAACAAAGACAATACAGTTATTGTAAACGGCGCAGGAAACAAAGAAGCTATCCAAACTCGTGTTGCTCAAATAAAAGCTCAAATCGAAACAACTACTTCCGATTACGATCGCGAAAAACTTCAAGAACGTTTGGCTAAGTTAGCAGGTGGAGTAGCTGTTCTTTATGTAGGAGCTCCTTCTGAAATAGAAATGAAAGAGAAGAAAGATCGTGTTGATGATGCTTTAAGCGCAACTCGTGCTGCAATCGAAGAAGGAACAGTTCCTGGTGGAGGCACTGCTTATATCCGTGCCGCTGCGACTTTAGAAAAGCTAAAAGGAGAAAACGAAGATGAAACAACCGGTATTGAAATAGTGAAACGTGCTATTGAAGAACCATTACGTCAAATAGTAGCTAACGCAGGAAAAGAAGGTGCTGTAGTTGTTCAACGAGTAAAAGAAGGAAAAGATCACTTCGGATACAATGCTCGCACGGATGTATATGAAGACCTTTATAAAGCTGGGGTTATTGATCCTGCAAAAGTGACGCGCGTTGCTTTAGAAAACGCAGCTTCTATTGCAGGTATGTTCTTAACTACCGAATGTGTAATTGCAGAAGAAAAAGAAGAAAATCCTGCTCCTCAAATGCCTATGGGTGGAGGAATGGGTGGAATGATGTAATCAATTCATTTCTATAAACTCAAAAGAGGTTGTCTAATAGACAACCTCTTTTTTTATTATGAAGACGTTTTTACTTTTCCTTAATGGCTAAAGATTCTATTACTTGAAAATCAATCAATTAAAGCATTTTTTAGATATTTCTCTAAAAACTAAAATATTGAGTTTTGAAATTGCATTATAATCGAATACAGCTCACAATAGAACATCTTAACAAAATTCTTATTATCTTTGTCTCGTCCTTTTGGGCATATATTTTTAATAGAAAGCGTTTAGCTTATTTCTCGTGATGAATCTGGACAATTCAATCTGCGTTGAGAAAAAGATAAAACGTTCTTCTTTGGTTTGTTTATGTGTACATTGTTATGTTCATCATACGACCAAAGGCGTGAGCTGTTTTTCTTATATTCAACGCAAGGTCGTCCAGAACCTATCACTTGGCGTGAGTCTAACATGTCTCACGCTTTCTCTTTATAAAAATTCGTAACTATTCAGCCGCGAATATAAGCATAAAATCTAGATTTACAGATATAGGC
>DAIPZW010000283.1:0-2206 GCA_036781965.1 Bacteroidales bacterium | reverse complement strand
AAATTTTTTAGTTTCCAGCTTCTTCTCTTTTTCCTTATCCCGATTTCTATTTACTTGCTGACGGTTTTGACTTCCTGTCTTCAAAGAATATTTCTTATTCGTTTTATCTAGGAATGGAACCTTCGAATAAAGATTCACCATATTGATATTTACATTATCAATCCCCCAAGTGCGTGTATTCTTAATTGTATTTCCTAATTCTAAAGCCGCATCTTCCAATTCTGCTCCACGTTCCCAATCATAAGTAGATGAAAAAGACAATCCGGCATTGATAAAATTCAGAATAGGGATCGTTTTAAATGGAATCGAATAGTTTGCTGAAAAACGCTGACTGTAATTCATTGGGGTTCCCCAGTTTTGAATACTTTTCTTCACCCCATCTTTCCACAACTCATACTCATCCATAGCATATTTCTTATTCACCTGTACGTGTGGAGCATCAATTCGAGCTTCCGTACCGGTTTGCAAGGATAATCTTAGATTCGTGGTTAAATCCCATTCTATATTAAGTTTACGATCCCAATAAAATTCTTCATTCCAAGAAGGATCAAGCTTAGTTGTCATACCTTCATGAACATTCCGCAATTGCAATTCATAATAGTTGCGATATATATCAGAAGATAAACTAATAGATTTGGGGAGTAAGCCGATTCCTATTTCTCTGAAAAAGCCTTTCTTGGTTGAAGATTGCCTATTTGAAGCAGAAGATCTCGTCTTAGGGCTTGAAGAGTCTTGTTTTGAATCCGATTTAGAACCTATATTCGCAAAAGGATACCAAGGTTTTAGCATCGGCAAATATTGATAATTGAAAAGCAATCTGGTTTCCGTTTCTCTCTCATAAATAGTCGTTGCATTTTCTATATTCGTAACTGCATGAGAATAACTAAAAGAGAAGTTTGCCGGATCATAAGGCATAGGATTCTTACTTGTTATATCTACACGCATATTATTGAGATTAAAATTCGTAGCAGTCTTTTTATCTCGTGATATTCGTTTCAAAGAATCTCGTTGATGGTTATTATCCAAAGCATCTAAAGCATCTTTCAGCAATACATCTTGATCATAAGGACTATACTTCGGAGTAATAATTTCTTGACTGTAGGAATAATAAAGCGGCAGGCTTACTTTTGCCTTTTCCGGAAAGAATTTTCCTAGCTCCACTTGAGTAGCAATATTGATAGACTCTTGGTCTTCCAAGCTTCTATCCATAACTCCGGCATCTAAACCTCCGAATCCTGCAGTTTCTTTTTTCGCTGCAACGTTTACAGACCCTAAATCCGACAATCCAAGATAAAGATTAACATTTCCTGCCCAACCTCCATCTTCATTAAAATCAGTTAGGCTTAATTCATTCACCCATACTTCTACTGATCTGGTTTGTCCTGTATTGTTTCTAACTCCAACCATAATTACTTTTACTTCCGATAAGGTTGGATTTCCTAAAACCGTTACTTTATTCATTGGCTTTTTAGGATCCATTTCAAAGTATTCGGTATAAAAGTTTACAGTCGAATTATCTTTTCTTTTTTCTTTATTTCGATTCAATTTTACATCGGTCAATAACTCCAAAGGAAAATCAAATTTATTTGCATCCGGCCAAACTATTTCTCGATCTGTGGAAGAATTATCACTATAAGAACCTGCAGGAGTTATTTTAAGAGGGATTTCATATTCATAGTAATTATTCTTGTAGTCAGATCCTAAGCGAAGGAAGATGGATAAATCATCATCTCGTAAATCAGAGAAGTCTGTTGCTAATTTCTCAGCATGAACAAACATTTGCAATCTTCGATATTGGCGAGTATCTAATCCACTCTTTTTATAAATAGCGCGAGAATCTTTTGCTTCCAAGTTACTTATTACCATCGAAAGTGATTGTTCATTTTGTTGCGTAAGCTGAGGTTGTCCGGGATCAATCATTCTATTAACACCCGGAGGCATTACATAATTCACAGGCTCCTTATCTCCATTTTCTTCTAAGTTAACAGTAGAAACCGAAATGCTTCCTGTTCCCGAAGGTGGAAAGTCAGGATTAGAAAGATCTTGTTCATAAGTACGCCAATCTCCTCTAACTAATTGAAGAGTGGCAAAGCGAAGAACCACAGGATCTTTGAAATCAGTTAAAAACATTCGAGCGAAACGGATAGACGAAAAGTCGCTTATATCCCCTACTGAAGGTTTTTCATAATCAGTAATAGGAATTTTA
>DAIPZW010000282.1:0-2218 GCA_036781965.1 Bacteroidales bacterium | reverse complement strand
AAAGAATTAAAGACCAATTATCCGCAAGGGACTGAGCTAATCATGGACTTAAACCAAAACTTGGATCAAGAAGAGTACATAGAATTATATCTAAACGGACTTACGGATTTAACAGGCAATCCGTTGGAGAATAATACACTTTCCTTAGGTTATGTAAGTGAAGTTGAAGAGTATGATTTGCTTATCAATGAAATTCTTTTTGATCCTAATATAGGCGGAGATGAATATATTGAAATTTATAATCCTTCGGATAAAACAATCGACTTGCGCTTTGTGAGTATTGCTACTCGCAAAAGTACAGACAATAGTTTGAATAAACTTTATGTCCTAGCCACTTCTTCCGAATTGATTTATCCTAAAGAATATCTTCTATTAACTCGAAATATAAATGGTGTTTGTGGATATTATACTTGCTTGCCCGATGGCTTTGTTGTTGAAATGAGCGCTCTCCCTAGTATGAATAATACTTCCGGCTGTATTGTATTGATGAATAATCAAGATAATGAAATCATAGACGAATTTTATTACGATAAAAACATGCACACCTCTCAATTAAAATCAAAGAAAGGCATTTCTTTAGAGAGAATCACTTGGGATAAACCTACCAACGACCGAGATAATTGGCAATCGGCTCTAGAAGAATTTGATTTTGGTACACCTGGCTATGAAAATTCAAAAAAGGAAAATGTAACTAAGATTGACTCTATATTAAGTGTAGAATATCCCGACTCGACTGATGAATATTATCGCTTCACTTATGAACTAAGTTCTTCTGATTATACCGGCAGTCTGATGATTTTTGATTCTTACGGAAGATTGATACACTCATTCAAGGAATATGAGAACTTAAAGAAAAAAGAAACCATTCGTTGGAATAGAAATTCTTTCTCTTTACATGCCGGAATTTGCATTTTATTTATTGAAGCTTATAATTCTTCCGGTAAGCTCGTCAAAGAAAAGATTCCTTTTGTGGTAAAGTAGGGAACAAAAAAAGGAGTCCCTAAGGACTCCTTTTTATATATTAAGCAAAATAATATTAGTCTGCTTTCATGATCACTACTCTATTCCAAGTATTTTCTTTGTATGGTTGTTCTTCAGCACCTTTCCATTCAACGATGATGTTTTGAGAAGGAATACCATAAGTGTTAATCAATTCGTGAGCAACAGCTTTAGCACGTTTTTCAGAAATCTTCATATTACCATCCTTTGAACCTGTTCCTTTGTCTGCATATCCAACAACTTTGATCTTTTCACCACTTTCTTTCATGAATTGAGCAGTGTTATAGATGCTTATTTGTTGATTAGCGTCAACTTTAGAACTATTCAAGCGGAAAAATACTACATTAGGAACATAGTTGATTTCGTTTACTACTGTAGGAGCTACAACGTCTGGACAAGTAGGACAGGAAACCGGACGTTTTGAAAGTTCTGCATTTTCAGCACGTAAAGCATTAATTTTAGAATTCAAATCGTTTACTAAAGCATGATCCATTGGCTCAACAACATCCCAAGTAGTTTTACCTAACTTGAATGTAAGACCTGCACTTGCAGAAGCAATTACATCATAAGCAATATCATTTTCAACTCCATCCAAACGATCTGGAACAACAACAACTCCCAAATCGAAATCTAAGTTAATCCGATTGCTCAAACGGAATCCAAATTGGATACCTCCATTAGCTGTAAATGCACTTACACAATCTTTATAATCTCCACGAAGACCGTTTGTTGCAGGGAAAATATCTTTTCGAGGATCTTGATCAAGTTCAAAACGATGAGTATAACCCAAACCTACATAAGGAATAAAGCTAAACACTTTTTTAGGAGAATATTTCCCCCAATAGTTGGTCAAATCCCACATCGCATCCAAATGAACACTGTAGTATTTAAGACGTTGTCTGTAGTTTCCATCATTCTCATAACCGTGAAGGGAACCACCTTGTCCTTTTACTCTTACTCCCCAATAAGGGCTAAACCATTTACCAATAGAAAGGGTTGGCATTACTGATATACGATCCATTAAATCAGCATCGTCATCATTATCACCTAAAATAGTTTGAGCACCTGCACCTAGAGTGATAAACCAATTATCACCTGCACCGTTTCTTACAAAAGATGTTTTGTAACCTGGAGTGTCTTGAGCAAAACTTGCACAAGCAAAACTCACTAAAATACTAAGAATTAAAAATCTCGTTTTCATAGAATAACAATATTAAAA
>DAIPZW010000281.1:0-2250 GCA_036781965.1 Bacteroidales bacterium | reverse complement strand
TGTTTCAGCTTATAAAGCGTCGTTACTGCCACTCCGATTGCGATAACTGCGACTGCAACATTACTAACCATCATGACAACGCCGACAGCGATATTGCCGAAGGAAGAATCAAATCTTTAGCTTTGAATTCATATTCAACAATTGGAATGGGTTTCTTGGTTGAATCAGCTTCTGCTCTTGAGAATTGAAAGTTGATACCAAGAAATAAAATAATTAGAAAGAGAGAGATAACTTTTTGCATCTATATTTATTTTTAGACGTTAGACATGAGACAAAAGAAGATAGAGATAGACTTTGTCTTTTATCTCTTGTCTTTAGTCTTCAGTCTCTATTTAAAGAATGCCCTTATAATATCCATCCCGTTAGCATATATCAACAAGGCAAACAAGAAGATCATTCCGGCAACTTGAGCATATTCCATAAATTTTTCATTAGGCTTCCTTCGGGTTATTACTTCCCAAAGCAAGAATAAAACATGACCGCCGTCCAAAGCAGGGATCGGCAACAGGTTCATTACTCCTAATATCAATGAAAGGAAAGCGGTCATCGTCCAGAAAGCATACCAATCCCAAGTCGGAGGAAACATTGAGCCAATAGCCCCGAATCCACCTAAACTTTGCATACCTTCTTTCGTGAATATCAATTTCAGTTGAAGTACATAGAAAGACAATTTTCTCCATCCATACTGAATCCCTGAAGGAATGGATTGAAAAAATGAATAGTCTTCATGAATAAATTTATCTCTAGTCAATGCCGAGAAACCAATCTTGCCTTCTTCATCCACTAATACAGATAAAGTAACTAATGAATCTTGTCGCATAACATCCATGCTTATTTTTTCATTGGGATACTTTTTAAGTTCTGAGCTTACACTGCTAAAAGATGATACTGCTTGATTATTAATCGAAACAATCAGGTCTCCTTTTATCATTCCCGCTTTTGCTGCCGGATGATTGGGGACTACCGTATCAGCCATAGCAGGAGCTATATCAGCAAAAGTAGTTTTAGAAGCTAATATTTGGGTTTTGAAATCGTCCGGTAGGTAAATCTCTTTTTTCTCGCCATCGCGAAAGACAGTTACTTTAGTAGCATCAATAATCTTAAAGAGCTCTAAGTCATCATAACGATACAATTCTTCATTATCAGCAGCAAGAATAATATCTCCATCTTTAAATCCATTGTTATGAGCTGCTTCACCAAAATAGAGAGGCGTTTCTTGAATAGGAATATAGCTATTTCCCCAATAGAAAACGACAGCCGAATAAATAATAAAAGCCAAAATAAAGTTCATCATAACACCGCCCACCATAATCAATAAACGTTGCCAAGCAGGTTTGGAGCGAAACTCATATTCTTTGGGAGGCTCTTTCATGGCTTCTTTATCCATGCTTTCATCAATCATTCCTGAAATCTTTACATAGCCTCCTAATGGCAACCAACCTATTCCATATTCAGTTTCACTGCCTTCGGGCTTCCACTTAAATAAGGAGAACCAAGGATTAAAGAATAAATAGAATTTTTCTACTCGCACTCTGAAGAGTTTAGCAAATAGAAAGTGTCCTAATTCATGAATGACGACTAAGATCGATAAACTAAGCAGCAATTGTGCTATACGTATTAATATTGATTCCATTTGGTATATAGTCTGTTTTTATTTTGTTGTTAATAGTTCTTGGGTTCTTATGCGAGACAAACGATCTGTTTCTACATAATCCTCATAAGAAGGATGAGATATGAAGTTAATTGTTTGCATTGCCTTTTCTATTATATCACTCATCTCAAGAAAACCTACTTTGTCTTGTAAAAAAGCCTCAACCATAATTTCATTGGCTGCATTTAAGGCACAAGGCATATTCCCTCCTTGTTTAATTGCTTCATAAGCAAAGGCTAAATTACGAAAACGTTCGGAGTCTGCTTCTTCAAAAGTTAAAGAAGAAAAACGTTTGAAGTCAATTCGAGGGAAATCAGAGGCAGGACGTTCCGGATAAGTCAAAGCATATTGAATAGGCAAGCGCATATCAGGCATACCTAATTGCGCTTTTACAGAAGCATCTTCAAACTCAACCATAGAATGAATAATAGATTGAGGATGAACTAATACTTCTATCTGATCCGGCTCAACTCCAAACAACCATTTGGCTTCGATCATTTCAAAACCTTTGTTCATTAAAGTAGATGAGTCAATGGTCACTTTGGCTCCCATACTCCAATTGGGATGTTTCAAAGCTTCTTTAGAAGTTACCTTTTCTA
>DAIPZW010000280.1:0-2261 GCA_036781965.1 Bacteroidales bacterium | reverse complement strand
TTGCATTCATTTGAATTACCATTGAAATATTATTTCTTTGGCTGAATAGTTACTCAATTGAATATCAACTGGATGAATCGTGTACTGTTCCTCAAGCTAATGGAGGCACAGTTGATTAAGTACCATAAAGGCGATAAGAGTTTTGCATTCATGAGTCCGGATAATATTCCAAACTTTGCGGAGTTAAACAAGTTATTCTTTCAGGTATTGGCTCGTCCTCAGTCAGGACGTAGCGATGCCATTCAAAAGAAATACGGGTATGTTCCCTATCTCAATAGTTCTCTGTTTGAGGTCGATGAATTGGAAGACGAAACAATACGTATAAGCAACCTTTTTCCTTATTTGGAACTGTCTGTTTATTCGGCTACCGTTCTGAAAGACAAGAAGAATAAGTCAAAATATAAGCAGTTACCAGCTCTGCGATATCTGTTGGAGTTTCTTGATGCCTACGATTTTGCCAGTGAAGGAACGGAAGGAGTACAGGAAGAATCAAAAACACTCATAAACGCCTCTGTATTAGGGCTCATATTTGAAAAGATCAATGGACACAAGGATGGTTCAGTATTTACACCCGGGTTCATTACAATGTATATGTGCCGTGAGTCTATCCGGCAAGTTGTTATTCAGAAACTTAATGAGGCTTTCGGATGGAATTGTCAAAATTGGACTGACTTATACAATAAGGATATAGACAATATTCCAGAAGCAAATCAAGCTATCAATAGTATCAAACTATGTGATCCGGCAGTGGGTTCTGGGCACTTTCTCGTTTCTGCTCTGAATGAAATTATTAATATCAAATATGAATTAGGCATTCTGACTGATCGATTGGGTAAGAGACTAAAGAAGCAAGATTACACGATAGAGGTTTCCAATGATGAACTTATCGTATCAGACTCGGATGGCAATCTCTTCGAGTATATTCCCGGCAATCCGGAAAGCCAGCGAATTCAGGAAGCCTTATTCAATGAAAAGCAGATGATTATTGAGAATTGCTTATTTGGGGTAGATGTTAATCCTAACTCGGTTATGATATGTCGTTTGCGCCTGTGGATTGAACTGCTTAAAAACTCATATTATACGAAAGAGAGTAGCTATACCGACCTTGAAACCCTACCTAATATAGACATCAATATAAAATGTGGAAATTCACTTCTTTTTAGATTCGATGTTAGTACGAATATAAAGGAGATTTTACGGCAATCGAAAATTAGTATTCAGGAATATAAACAAGTTGTAGCTGATTACAAAAATGCACCTAATAAAGAGAGAAAAAAGGAAATATCTCGTATAATCACGTCCATTAAGTCTACGTTGAGGACGGAGGTCGATAAAAAAGACCGCAAACGTAAACTGTTGAGTGATAAACGGGGAAAAATAATCGACCTTGAAAGTCCAGAGTTATTTGAACTTTCGGCTAAAGAGATAAAAGCACGCCAGAAAGAGGTTAAAAAACTCAAGGTAGAAGTGTTGGCTTTAGAAGCCTATTTCGAAGAAGTACTTACCAACAAAATCTATCTTGGCGCTTTTGAGTGGCGGTTGGAGTTTCCCGAAGTACTTAGCGAAGACGGCTCGTTTGAGGGCTTCGATTTAGTGATTGGCAATCCACCATATATCCAGTTACAGAAAATGGGCAAAGAGGCTGATGCTCTTGAACTAATGAATTACGAAACCTATGTTCGTACTGGAGATATTTATTGCCTGTTCTACGAATTGGGCACTGACATTCTGAAACCTAACGGCTGGCTATCGTTCATCACTTCCAACAAATGGATGCGTGCTGGGTACGGCGAATCTATGCGCCGATACTTTGTCGAGCATACTAATCCCGTAACCCTTATAGACTTCGCGGGCTACAAAGTATTCGACAGCGCAACGGTAGATGTCAATATAATGATGGCACAAAAAGCTCCCTATGTCAATGAAACAATGTCCTGTGTCATTGACAAAAAAGAGTTTCGCATAGAAAAAATGAGCGAATTCGCCAGTCAAAATCTGATGCCAAATAAGTTCAGCTCCGATAGTTGGGTGGTTCTCAGTCCGATTGAACAGAGCATCAAATCCAAGATTGAGCGAATTGGTAAGCCGCTGAAAGACTGGGACATCAACATCAACTACGGCATTAAGACTGGATTTAATGAGGCATTTATCATCAACGGAAAGACAAAAGACGAATTGATAAAAAAATCCCCTAAAAGTGAAGAAGTTATTCGACCGATTTTAAGAGGCAGGGATATAAAAAGATATCGAGCTGATTTTGC
>DAIPZW010000279.1:0-2284 GCA_036781965.1 Bacteroidales bacterium | reverse complement strand
CGCTCCCGAAGACAGAGAGCGTATGACGAATGATTTTATGGTACAGTTAGCCAAAGAATATATGGAAGAGATGGGCATTAAGAACATTCAATACATTATTGTCCGACACCACAATTCGGATAATGACCATTTACATATCGTTTACAATCGTATTGATAACGACCTGAAATTAATATCGGTCAATTACGACTACAAGCGTAATATCAAGGTTTGCAAGAAACTGAAAGACAAACACGGATTAACTTACGGCAAAGGAAAAGAAAGGGTTAAGCGTGAGAAATTGAGGAGTCCTGACTCGGTAAAATATCTCTTACACGATATAATTAAGGCGATTTTGCCATATTGCACGAGTGAAAAAGAGTTTCAGGGTTACCTGCAAAGTAAAGGGATTAATGTCGAATTTAAGCAAAAACAAACTACCGGAGAGATAGAAGGAATCTCGTTTAACTATGACAATGTTTCGTTCAAAGGCTCGCAGATTGATCGGAAGTTCAGTTATGGAAATCTCAAAAAAGAGTTTGAGAAAAACCTAGCAGAAGTCCAACGTCAAGAGCGATTAAAACAAGAAAAAACTGAGACAGAAGCAAGATTAAAAGCACAGCAAACTAAAAGAGAACGAGAAAAAGAAGAACAACTTAGGAAACAGGAGGAAGTGAAAAAGATACTTCCTCCCAAACAAAACCTTGTTATATTGGGCGTGGAATTGACCGATGAACAACAAGAAACATTAACGAGCGGAGGGCATACTTTCCTTGAAAATCTAACAAGTAACGATGGAAAAACTCAATTCTCAGCATACGCTTTTCTGAACGATGAAAGGAACTCGGTTTATTTCACAAACGAAGATCCAGACACTTTTGTCAACTATGGCAAGTACGAAATGCGTCTTCGGGATAAGGCTTTGATAGAGGACGGTCAGATAACGAAAGCAACTGTCAAATGGTGGGGTTATGGGAACTATGCCAATCCATATCTCTGGAAAACAAACAAATCCGATACAGAGTATCAAGAATCATGGAGTGACCCGAGACTTCCGAAGACTCAGAAACAAGAAGAAAAACAAGAGGAAACAAAGCTGAAAGTGCCTAAAGTTCAGGAAAAGAAGAGAGGGAGGAGAATGTAAAATACTATAAAATACCCTCATATGCTCTTTTGATACGTTCTTTGATTTTTTCCGCTAAGGAAAAAGGTTGGATTACTTTTACGCTATCTGCGTATGAGAGAATGAAGCGCTCCAGTTCGTAATTGACTATTAGGTTCAAATTGACTTCAAGAGTGCCAGAGTCTATCCAACGATGTTTTTGATAACCATGAATAGGTTTAGAACTGATATAATGTCCAGTCTTTCCATAAAAGTGAAGGATGATTTTTTCAGGTTTACTTCTCTCTGGTTTAGTTACCCCAATTATATCATCAAAATATTCATTCCAATCAATTTTAGTATTAGAATTATAACTATCGTTTGTCTCTGAAATATCCAAGATTCTATCTAATGGTAGATTCCAATCATATTTGTCATAATCAAGATTATACCCAAATAGAAACCATCGATTATTGTACTGTTTCAAATAATAGGGGTGAATTGTGAGTCGTATTTTGGTTTCAAAGGATTGTAAATAATCGATTTGCAAAACTTTTTTATAGAGGATGGCATTGTAGATTATTCCTATATATTCTATTCCAGTTAAATCCTGATTACTATCAAATTCCATTATTGTATCAGGGTAGGGCGAAAGGCTTCCTTTGGTCAGTTTTGGTAATAATCCATATACCCATTCAAATTGTGGCATACCTTTAAACTGAGAAATTGTTTGGAGTGAAGCTAACAAACGGCTAATTTCGGTTTCATCTAAAGGCATGTTATTAATAGAAAAAGAGACATCTGCATACCGATAATATACCCTACGTCCTTGCTTTTCTCGAAGAAGGTCGATACTCCAGCCTTCTGCACTCTCCATAAAAGCAATGTCGTCAAAGATTTGACGGCGACTGATGCCTTTGGATTCCGAGTCAACTTCTTTCAGAACTTTATTACATTCATCTATCAAATCTTGTATAAAATATCGCCTCCCACTATTTCGGAAGCATTTATCAAGTATTTGATAGCGCATTTGGGCATTTTTGTTTGTTGCCATAATGAGAGATTTTTCTAATACTAAGACAAAGAAACAAAAAAAATGTGCATATTGTGCAGAAAGGCTGCACAAATATATTGTATCTTTGTATAGAAGTGTGTGACAAGAAGTCATACAAATAATTGTTCAGCCGTTGGTCTGAACCTGTT
>DAIPZW010000278.1:0-2290 GCA_036781965.1 Bacteroidales bacterium | reverse complement strand
TATAAAATAGAATTGTTAGAAATAACAGAATATTGAAATAACTTAAATTTTTTTACGACAAGATGAAAAAAATAATTATTCCTCTTCTTATGATTGCAGGTATTTTATCTTCATGCAACAATGAAACAACTAAGCAAACCGACGAAAATGTAATTGGTAAAGCTACGATTACCTTAGATGGAGATCGAATGACTCCCGAATTATTGCATTTGTTTGGACAAGTGAGCTCAGGAGTAGCTTCTCCTGACGGAAAGACCGTTATTTATGGAGTTTCTTACGGAAGTATTGAACAAAACAGACGGAATCGCGAACTGTTTTCGGTTGATATGGACGGAAATAAACAACAAATCACTCAAACAGCTAAGAGCGAAGGAAGTGAAAAATGGGTTAAAGGCGGACAAAAGATAGCTTTTCTTTATGAAGGTCAGTTATGGGAGATGAATCCTGACGGAAAAGAGAGAGTGCAAATAAGTAATTACGAAGGAGGAATTGATGATTTTCAATACTCGCCCGATGAAACAAAAGTTTTGTTTATTTCACAAGTGAAATCTTACGAAACAGTGGCAGATCGCTATGCTGACTTAGATAAATCAAGTGGACTTATTCATGACGATTTGATGTATAAACATTGGGACGAATGGGTAACTACTATTCCTCACCCTTTTTTAGCTGACTATGACGGAAAAGAATTAAGCAATATCCATGATATTATGGAAGGCGAACCTTATGAAGCTCCATTAAAACCTTTTGGTGGAATTTCTGACTATGCTTGGCATCCGAATAGTAAGCAATTGGTTTATACTTCTAAGAAATTGGCGGGAAAAGATTATGCTCTTTCAACTAATTCTGATTTATACCTATATAATATAGAAACAAAAATCACAGAAAACCTAACACAAGGAATGATGGGATACGATATGCATCCTATTTTCTCCGAAAACGGGCAATACTTAGCCTGGTTAAGCATGGAGCGAGACGGTTATGAAGCTGACCGCAACCGTTTGTTTGTTATGGATATGAATACTTTGCAAAAAGAAGAATGGAGCAAAGATTGGGATAATAACGTAGATGAATTTTGTTGGGGATCAACTGTGAATGACATTTATTTTGTTTCCAATGTTGGAGGAACTTCTCAACTTTTCTCTTTTCATAAAAATAACAATGATATAAATTGGAAGCAATACACTCAAGGCGATTGGGATTATTCTACACTTTCCTTTGTTCCTAAAGGAGAAAACAATGATTCTTACTTATTAGGTGTGCGCCGTTCTTTGAGTTGTCCGCCGGAATTATATAGCATTCGTTTATCTGAAGGGGAAGCTTACGCCCAAAATAACTTATCCCAAGAAAATACGGATTTATTGGCAAATGTAACTATGGGTAAAGTGGAGGCTCGTTGGATTAAAACTACCGATGGCGGCAATATGCTGACATGGATAGTATATCCTCCTCACTTCGATCCTAATAAAAAATATCCGGCTATCCTTTATTGTCAAGGAGGTCCACAGAGTACTGTCAGTCAGTTCTGGTCCACTCGCTGGAATTTGCAGATGATGGCAGCAAACGACTATATTATTGTTGCACCTAACCGACATGGAGTTCCCGGTTTCGGACAAGCTTGGAATGAACAAATAAGTGGCGACTACGGCGGGCAGAATATGAAAGATTATTTCTCGGCTATCGATGAAATGATGAAAGAGCCTTATATAGATGAAGAGCGTTTAGGTTGTACCGGTGCAAGTTATGGCGGGTTTTCCGTTTATTGGTTGGCAGGGAATCACAATAAACGCTTCAAAGCCTTTTTTGCTCACGCAGGAATCTTTAATTTGGAAGCACAATATCTGGAAACCGAAGAAATGTTCTTTGCGAATTGGGATATGGGCGGTGCCTATTGGGATAAATCCAATAAGATTGCACAAAATACTTTTGCCAATTCTCCACATCGCTTTGTAGATCGTTGGGATACTCCGATAATGATTTCTCACGGAGAGTTAGATTTCAGAATATTAGCTTCACAAGGCATGATGGCTTATAATGCTGCGCAACTACGAGGTATTCCTTCGCGCATGTTATTATTCCCCGATGAAAACCATTGGATATCTCAACCTCAAAACGGTATCTTGTTTCAACGCGAATTCTTCCGTTGGTTTGATCAATGGTTAAAATAAAAAACGCGCAAGAGAGCGTTGTTTTTAGATCTCATAAAAAGGGTCGGATTCTTAGGAGTTCGACCTTTTTTCTTGGCTTCTCTGTCTATTAAATCTTTGTTTTCTCCTTTTTTCTATGCATG
>DAIPZW010000277.1:0-2295 GCA_036781965.1 Bacteroidales bacterium | reverse complement strand
ATCAAGACTGTATTTGCTTTGAAATAGCAAAAAAATCGGCTGCGGATTTTAGGTAATTTAGAAGGATGTGTTTGTTCTTTCTATTCTAGGAACAAAGCAGAAGAGGAAAAGTTTAACTTAAGCAAAAAGGAACAGGGAGAAAGGGAAATTATTTGCGATTTTCGTCAATTGCGAACGAAGTGAAGCAATCCAGAATGTTTAATTGTTTAAGGTTTAATGTACAGTGTCTAGTGCTTTTTTCTCACTCTATGTTTGGCGTAACGTCCACGTTACGGCATGATAAAAACAAAGCTCCTGCTTTGTTGCAAGTGAGGACACTTGCTTTTATTTTTAACCTAGCTAAAAGCTATGCTAAACTTAGATTCTTTCTCCTTCCTCCCTGTTCCTTTCTCCCTTTTTCACTATTCGACTAAAAAGATTACCTTTGCGAGAATAAATTTAAATCTAATGAGTTGCTTTAAAGACAATATAAAGAGTTTTCTTTGGAAAAGATGGATGCTTCAAGGCAAAAGAGGATTGAAAGAAAACAATCTTTTTGCTCAAAAAATCATAAAAGCAATTGATGACACCCTTCACCCCAATATAAATCCGCAAGAAGAGCAGAAATTAAGATCTATCGAAGGTGTGCGAAAGCAGTTTACCAACAATCCGACTTCGATTTCTGTTACTGACTTCGGTGCAGGGAATCCAAACGAAAGCAGGTCGCAAGAAAAGATGCAAGAAGGATTAAACCATTTTTCTACCTATGGTGCAGTTGCCTTGGGAAGTAAGCCGGAGTTGTGGGCTTCCCTTCTTTTCAACTTGGTTCGGCAGTTTAAGCCAAAAGTAGGGATTGAATTAGGCTCATGCATAGGTATTTCAGCAGCTTATGAGGCTACTGCGATGGAATTAAACCAAATAGGGAAACTTTATACTTTAGAAGGTTCTCCTTCGATTGCTAAATTGGCAAAAGAAAACTTAGAATCCTTAAATCTATCTAGAGCAGAGGTTGTTATCGGTCGTTTTTGTGATACGCTTCTCGATATATTGAAAGAAAATACGCCTATCAATTATGTTTTTATTGACGGACATCACGATGAACAGGCTACTTGGGGTTATTATCAGCTATTACTTCCGTTTTTATCGCCCAATGCACTCCTTATTTTTGATGATATTTCTTGGTCTAAAGGAATGAAACGTGTTTGGGAACGGATTAAATCGGACAAACATGTATCTTTCTACGCAGATATGAAGATGATTGGTCTTTGTATTGTAAATCAACAAGAAGGATGTTAAGCAAAAACAAAATAAAATACATCAAGTCCTTAGAAAGAAAAAAAGAAAGGGACGAAGCAAACTGTTTCCTTGCGGAAGGAGATAAATTGATTGAAGACATGCTTTCTGCTTTTGAATGTGAACTCTTAATTGCTACCGAAACTTGGTTGAAAGAACATTCAACAAAGGCTAAAGAAGTTATCATTGCTGAAGAAGAAGAAATTAAACGGGCAAGTTTACTTAAAAGCCCACAACATGTATTGGCAATATTCAAAAAACCTACTTATATCTTAAATATAAAGGAACTTGATAGTCAATTAAGTTTGATGTTGGATAATATTCAAGACCCGGGCAACTTAGGGACGATTATAAGAATAGCTAATTGGTTTGGAATCAAGCAAATTATTTGTTCTTCAGAAACTGTTGACTGTTATAATCCGAAAGTAGTTCAAGCCACTATGGGAGCTTTGTCGGAAGTACGTATATTTTATTCTCCCTTGAAGGACATATTGGAACAAATTCCCGAAATACCTGTTTATGGAACCTTTCTTGATGGAGAAAATATGTACGAAAAGTCATTATCTCCTAATGGAATTATCATGATGGGCAATGAAGGTAACGGGATTTCTAAGGATATGGAAAAATATGTAAGCGAGAAATTGTTTATTCCTTCCTATCCTCCTAACAAGGAACCGTCAGCAGAGTCTTTGAATGTAGCTGTTGCTACTGCTATCGTTTGTGCAGAGTTCCGCAGAAGGCAATTCTAAGGAGTCCAAATGATATACTTCTACCGATTGGCTTTTGTCTTCTCTTTGTTTTATAATTAAGGTACCATTATAAAAAGCCGTTTGGGCAATTTCCTTGTCTAAAGGATAGATGCCCATAAGCTTATTATCATCTGACAACTCAACATAGTGCATCTTAAGTCGAGTGTCGGGAGCAAGAAAGATATAATGGGCAGCAAATCTTTTCATCTTTTAGAATACAAATTTAGAGTTTTTATTTTTTTATTGCAAGAGGAAGTACTATATTTGCACCGAA
>DAIPZW010000276.1:0-2304 GCA_036781965.1 Bacteroidales bacterium | reverse complement strand
CTAAAACTGCAAATAAATTTTCTTCTCCTTTCTCCTTGTTCCTTGTTCCTTTTTTTTTACCTTTGTGGCGATAAAAGAAATAATCCTTATTTATGGTTTCCTACAAAGTATTCTCCGGAACAAATTCCCGCTATTTAGCAGAAAAAATCTGCAAGAGTTTAGGTTGTGAGTTAGGTCAAATGAACATCGAGCGTTTTGCTGATGGCGAATTTTCGGTTTCTTATGAAGAATCTATTCGCGGCTCGTATGTATTCTTAGTTCAATCGACTTTTCCTAATTCAGATAATTTGATGGAACTGTTATTGATGATTGATGCGGCAAAAAGAGCTTCGGCGAAATCCATCATTGCAGTAATCCCTTATTTCGGTTGGGCAAGACAGGATAGAAAAGACAAGCCTCGCGTAGCAATCGGTGCGAAATTAGTGGCAGACTTATTGGCTACGGCAGGAATTAATCGATTGATCACTATGGATTTGCACGCAGATCAGATACAAGGATTTTTTAACGTGCCGGTTGATCACCTTTATGCTTCGGCGGTATTTATTGAAGAAATGAAATCATGGAATTTAGCTAATCCAATCATTGCTACTCCTGACGTAGGTGGAACTAAACGTGCTAATTCCTACGCTAAATACTTAAAATATCCATTGGTAATCTGCTATAAGTTAAGAAAGAAAGCCAACGAGGTTTCTGAAATGGAGATTATCGGAGATGTGAAAGGTGCCGATGTCATTTTAATCGACGACATTGTAGATACAGCAGGAACCATTACCAAAGCGGCTAACTTAATGATAGAAAACGGAGCTAACTCCGTCAGAGCCATTGCTACTCATGCGGTTATGTCCGATCCTGCTACTCAAAGAGTAAAAGATTCTTCTTTGACTTCTATTGTATTTACGGATAGTATTCCTTATGAAGAAAATAACAAAGTGAAAATTGTTTCCGTTGCCGATATGTTTGCCACGGCTATTATGCGTGTTTGCAACAATGAGTCAATCAATTCACTTTATGTGATATAAGGGGATTCAAGATTCAAGAATCAAGATTTAATATTGAAATTTTGTCAATCATGAGAATATCATTTTGTAAACAAGGGGACATACGTTCCCTTATTTATTTTTAAAACCTATCATCTTTCTGCTTATTCCTTGTTCCTTTCTTCTTGCTTTGAAAAAGCTCAAGAAAATAAAACCGATTATTTTTCGTTAATAGATAGATAATCAACATTAGTATGAAATTACGTATCATTATTATATCTTTTCTCCTGTTGTGCTTCGCATCTTCTTTTGCGCAGAAAGTAACTATTTCAGGAATTGTAAGCAACGAAGAGGGTTTGCCGATCGAATTGGCTGACGTATCTGTGGAAGGGACTATTATTGGAGATTATACCGACACTAAAGGAAAGTACTCCATCAGTTTGAATGTAACAGATAGTATTACCGTTGTTTTTTCTTGTATGGGATATAATACGAATAAAGTGAAATTTCCTCCTTTGACTGAGGATGTTACTATGAATGTTCGTTTGCGCACGGGCGATTATGCTTTAGAAGGAATCACAGTCACTGCACTTCGTCCACAAACTGATACGATGGAGACAGTAGATGTGGAAAATACTCGATTTGCTGTGGATGCTACGGGAGGAAGTGTGGAATCAATTGTGATTATTTCGGGAACAGGGGTTTCTCAAAGTAGCGAGTTGAGCACGCAATACTCCGTAAGAGGAGGTAGTTATAATGAAAACATTGTTTATGTCAATGGGATTGAGATTTATAGACCTTTGTTAGTTAGAAGCGGGCAACAAGAAGGTTTGAGTTTTATAAATCCCGACTTGACAGGTGCTGTACAATTTTCTTCAGGAGGCTTTGATGCTCGTTATGGAGATAAAATGTCTTCGGTTTTGGATGTTACTTATAAAACTCCAACCAAGTTGGAGGGAGGTGTAACGGCTAGTATGCTGGGTGCGAATGCTTATATCGGCTCTGCCTCGTCTAAATTTACCCAAGTAACCGGATTTCGTTATAAAAGCGGAACTACTTTATTGAAAACTTTGGATACGAAAGGAGATTATGAGCCTGTTTATATGGATTTTCAAACTTATATGTCCTATGCGATTACTCCTAAGTTGAGCCTAAGCTTTATGGCTAACTATTCCGATAATAAATATGATTTTAATCCGGAAAAGAGAGAAACTTCTTACGGAACATTGGATACTCAACGCAAGTTTACGGTTTATTATGACGGAATGGAGGAAGATCGCTTCCGAACTCTTTTTGGAGCCGGCATACTTAAATATGTATTTGGAGA
>DAIPZW010000275.1:0-2323 GCA_036781965.1 Bacteroidales bacterium | reverse complement strand
AGATGTTCTCCAATGCTTTGGTTCGGTTAATTACGATCCGTTCAAAACTATCCTTAAAAAAGGCGTAGACAATACAGAATGGGTGGAAAAAGCTGCTGAAATAGCTTTGGCTGCTGCTCCGCTTCCACGTTTCAGAGTATTGAATGTGAATGCAACCCGTTTGAATAATGCAGGTTCTTACATTTATCAGGAACTGGGTTATGCATTGGCAAATGGTAACGAAATACTAAGCAAATTGGTTGAAAAAGGATTGGATGCTACATTAGTGGCTAAGAAAATCAAATTCAACTTTGGTATCGGTTCGAACTATTTCATGGAAATAGCTAAGTTCCGTGCTGCACGCTGGTTATGGGCTGAGATTGTCGCAGCTTACAACCCCAAATGCCCTAACGAATGTCCTCATAAAACTCCGGAAGGAGAATGCAGATGTGCAGCTAAAATTTATGCACATGCTGAAACTTCTACTTACAATATGACTATCTTCGATGCTCATGTGAATTTGCTTCGTAGTCAAACAGAGGCTATGTCGGCAACTATCGCAGGTATCAATTCATTAACAGTTCTACCTTTCGACGAAGCTTACAAAGATTCGGATGATTTCTCTGAAAGAATCGCACGTAATCAACAATTGTTGTTGAAAGAAGAATGTCACTTCGATAAAATAACGGATGCTTCGGCAGGTTCATATTATATAGAAAATCTCACCTCTTCTATAGCTGAACAAGCTTGGAAACTATTCCTTGAAACTGATGAAAAAGGTTTCTATGAGGCATTGAAAGCGGGAACAGTTCAGTCGGCGATTGCTGCTTCTGCTGCTAACCGTTCGAAAGCGGTTGCAACACGTCGCGAAATCCTGTTGGGAACTAACCAATATCCTAACTTTACAGAAACAGCCGCTCACAAAATCGTTGAAACTGGTTGTAACTGCGGATGTGGCGAAGGTCATTCGGAAGGTACTCTTCAATCATTGCCGACTACACGTTTAGCTACTGATTTCGAAAAATTGCGTCTGGCTACAGAAAAAGCAGATAAAACTCCGGTTGTATTCATGCTTACTATTGGTAATCTGGCTATGCGTCTGGCTCGTTCACAATTCTCGGCTAACTTCTTCGGTTGTGCAGGATACAAGATTATAGACAATCTTGGTTTCCAAACTGTAGAAGAGGGTGTGAAAGCTGCATTCGAAAAGAAAGCGGATATCATCGTACTTTGTTCAAGCGATGATGAATACGCTGCTTATGCTCCGGAAGCTCACAAATTGATACAAGGAAAAGCTCATTTCGTAGTTGCGGGTGCTCCTGCTTCGATGGATGAATTGAAAGCTCAGGGAATCGAACATTTCATTAATGTTCGCAGCAATGTACTCGAAACATTAAGAACATTCAATGCTAAACTTGGAATTCAATAATATCTTTAAACGCTAAGAGGCAAAGACACAAAGATGATTTTAAAAGAGAGATACGAAGAAATCGGAAAACATATTCTTGATGCATCCATTGAAGTGCATCGGGAATTAGGTCCCGGTTTATTGGAGTCTGTTTATGAAATCTGTCTTTGTGAAGAACTAAGAAATAGAAATTTAGAAGTAAAAAGTCAAGTTGAATTACCTGTTTTTTATAAAGGTCAGAAATTAGACAAATTCTTCAAAATTGATATTCTGGTAGAAAACCTTATTATTATAGAACTTAAATCTTGTGAACTTTTACACAAAGTTGATGAAGTACAATTAGTAACTTATTTAAAGCTTACAAGTTTGAGACTGGGTTATTTGATAAATTTCAATGTTGCTTTATTGAAAGAAGGCATTAAAAGAAAAGTCAATAATTACTTTATTTCTTAGCGTCTTACTGTCTTTGCGTTTACAAAAATAAATATAAAACAATGAAACCAGATTTTAAAAATATAGATATCAAAAATGCAGGATTTGCTCAAACAGATGCTGCAAAATGGATTGCCGACAATGATATTAAAGCAGACTGGATGACTCCTGAGCTTATCGCGGTAAAATCCGTTTATACGAAAGAAGATTTGGAAGGAATGGAGCATCTGAATTATGCTTCGGGATTACCACCTTTCCTTCGCGGACCATATTCGGGTATGTACGCAATGCGTCCTTGGACAATCCGTCAGTATGCAGGATTCTCTACTGCTGCCGAGTCTAACGCATTCTACCGCCGTAACCTTGCATCGGGGCAAAAAGGTCTTTCCGTTGCATTTGACTTGGCTACTCACCGCGGATACGATGCCGACCACCCTCGTGTAGTGGGCGACGTTGGTAAAGCGGGTGTATCTATCTGTTCGGTTGAAGATATGAAAGTGTTGT
>DAIPZW010000274.1:0-2330 GCA_036781965.1 Bacteroidales bacterium | reverse complement strand
TATCGGCCAAAGTAAGCCAGTTGGCTCTTCTTCCTCAAGGACGTGTGGAGGCTGCCCGCCGTGCAAAAGCAATGGTTGCGAAAATGGACGAACTTGGTTTCGGAAACTGCACCAACACTCAGGCTTGTGAAATGGAATGCCCGAAAAACGTATCAATAAGTAATATTGCACGTTTGAACCGTGAATTCCTGAAAGCTAAATTCAAAGATTAAGGCAATATCACATAATCATAGAAAGAGGCTGTCCCATAAATAGGTTCAGCCTCTAATTTTTTGTGTTATTCGTTAAAAAGTATTATCTTAACGTTTACAATACAACACGTTATGAAGATACCATTTAAATCATTACTTTCCAATCAAAGCGTACTATTTCCCACAAATTTATTGGAACTGATACCAGATAATCACCCAGTATTACTTGTTAATCAAGTTGTTGATAATTTAAATCTGGATAAAGTATTTTCCACTTATCATACTCGGGGAGCCAGCAGCTACCATCCTCGTATGCTGCTTAAGGTGTTATTCTATGCTTACCTGTCTAATATCTATTCCTGCCGTAAGATAGCTCAATGTTTGCAAGAGAACATTTATTTCATGTGGCTGTCCGGTAACAGTACTCCCGACTTTCGTACCATTAACCGTTTTCGGGGTGAACATTTGAAAGAACATATCAAAGAGTTGTTTAGTCAAATTGTACTTATGCTTAACGAACTAGGCTATTTAAGCTTGGAAGTACAATATATCGATGGCACCAAGATCGAATCAGCTTCCAACTGTTATAGTTTTGTTTGGCGTGGTTCAGTGGAGAAGTATAAATCAAAGCTGGAAGATAAAATCCGTACGGTTCTCTCTTCAATTGATTCGCATATAGAATCAGACAAGCAAGCCTCTTTATGTGATGATACACCTAAATCAATTGATTTGGATGAACTTAAAGCAAAGGTAAAGGAACTCAACAGCCGTCAGGATAAGATGACAAAGATTGAACAGAAGCAAGTCAAACAATTACAGCAGGATTATCTCCCACGTTTAGAGAAGTATCAGCATCAACTTCAAAAACTAGCAGATCGCAACTCTTACTCTAAAACCGATCAAGATGCTACCTTTATGCGCATGAAAGAAGACCACATGAAGAATGGACAACTAAAACCCGCTTACAATGTACAGATAGCTACAGAAGAGCAATTCATAACCAACGTGGGTATTTATCAAAGGGCGGGTGATACCGCAACCCTTCCCTCTTTTCTTGAAGATTTTGAACAATCCTATAATAAGCAATCCAAAGTTGTTGTCGCCGATGCAGGTTATGGAAGTGAGCAGAATTATGAGTTTATGGAAGATCACCAGATAGAAGCTTATGTCAAGTATAACTACTTCCATAAAGAGCAAAAACGAGCCTGGAAGAAGAATCCTTTTGCAGTTCAGAACCTGTTTTACAATCCAACAGCAGACTTCTTTATCTGCCCGATGGGACAAAGGTTAGTCAATATAGGTACAAAGAAAAGTAAATCGGAGTTAGGTTATATCTCAACTCTGACAAGATATCAGGCACAGAACTGCAGCAGATGTCCATTAAGAGGACTATGCCACAAGTCTAAGAACAATCGAATTATAGAAGTAAACTATAGATTGCAGCAATACAAGAAAAAAGCAAGAGAAAGATTGTTATCCCAGCAAGGCATTTACCACAGAGGCAAACGATGTATAGAACCCGAAGCCGTATTTGCTCAAATCAAACACAACTCACAGTTCAATCGGTTTAGATTAAGGGGATTACAGAAGGTAAACATTGAATTTATCCTGGTAGCTATTGCCCATAATTTAAGGAAATGGAGCAAAAAAGCCTCCACTTTAGCTTTTGGCTATATTTACACGCTTTATTTTATGTTTTTTCAGAAGATTGAACACAGAATACTAAAATATCAATCTTTCCCTATACCCGCATAAAAAAAGGCATCTCATTTATGAGACACCTTCTTTTTTCATTAAATCTATATAGAAAAATCATTTTCCACTTCTCAAATCTTCCAGTTTTTCCGGAATATACTTAATTTCGGAAAAAACAGTCGAACAAGCTTCGCCTCTCGGAGACTGAGATAAGAACCCTACCCGCAAGTCATTATCAGGATTGAGGTAAAAATAACGAACCATATTCCAATAATTACCATCCGTCGAATAATGAAAGGCATATACTCCATTTCCTAACCCGGCAATACGCAGGTATACTTCATTTCCATCAATTATGTCGTGATTGCTATCATCCGACAACTGATTATTTACCACCGACACAACCATAGGCTTTAACTGAGGAGAATACTCAAAACACAGTTT
>DAIPZW010000273.1:0-2332 GCA_036781965.1 Bacteroidales bacterium | reverse complement strand
TCAAAAACATTATATTGTTTAAAAAAGTTTATACTTTTGGCATGGAAATTGTTTAAACCCAAAGATACAAAAAAATAAGAAAATAAATATATGAATGACAATATAAGTCCTCAAATGGACATAATTATTGAAAAGAAACCCATAAATCTTGAAAATATAGGAACTGAGATGCCTATATTGCCTTTGAAGAATATGCTTTTCTTTCCGGGGATTCCTACTCCGGTGAATGTAGGAAGACCAAAATCTCTAAAGTTAGTTCAAGAAGCTTATAAGAAAGAATTGACAATTGGACTCTTTTGTCAGAAAGATGCGAGTGAAGATAATCCGGGCAAGGACGATTTATTCCCCGTAGGATTAGTTGCACAAATCTTAAATGTTATTAAAGAAGACGATAATAGCACTACTGTTCTTGTTTTGGGAGAAGCTAGAGTCCAATTAGAAGAGGTTACTGCTACTGAACCTTATTTAAAAGGAACATTCTCCCTTCGAGATGCTATTAAACCTGCAAAAACAGATAAAGAATACAAAGAGCTGCTTAAGACAGTCAAAGATAAAACCGTTGAAATGCTTTCAGCTCGAGCTGCTTTGCCTGATTTTGTCTTGGATGCCTTGAAGAAATCCAAAGATTATGTATATGTAACTAATGTTGCCTTTACAACCGTTGAAGCTACTGCTCAACAAAAACAGGAAGTCCTTGCTTGTGATGACTTGAAAGAACGTTACAGCAAACTACTCGCTTTAATTGAAAATAATCTCCAACTGCTTGAAATAAAAGATTCTATTCGTAGAAAAACGCAAGTAGAAATTGAAAAACAGCAACGTGAATATTTTCTTCAACAAGAGATGAAAAATATTCAAGAAGCATTAGGTGGAGTCGATCAAGGGGCTGAATTGGAAGAATTGAAAGAAAAAGCAGAAAAGTTAAGCTTTACCCCCGACCAACGAAAGGTTTTTGACAGGGAAATGAAGAAATTAGAACGCATACATCCTCATTCTCCGGATTATTCCAATCAATTATCATATATTCACACAGTGCTTTCCATGCCTTGGAACTCATATACGGAAGATAATTTCGACTTAAAGCGAGCGAAAAAGGTATTAGATAAAGATCACTTCGGCATGGATAAGGTTAAAGACCGTATTTTGGATCATTTGGCGGTCTTAAAATTGAAAGGCGACTTGAAGTCTCCGATTATCTGTTTATATGGTCCTCCGGGAGTAGGAAAAACTTCGTTGGGAAAGAGCATTGCTGAAGCATTAAATAGAAAATATGTCAGAATGTCCTTAGGTGGCTTGCATGATGAAGCAGAAATTCGAGGACATAGAAGGACTTATATCGGAGCTATGCCCGGAAGAATCATACAAGGCATACAAAAAGCTAACTCTTCTAATCCGGTTATTATATTAGATGAGATAGATAAAGTAGGACAAGATTATAAAGGGGATCCAAGTGCAGCTTTATTGGAAGTATTAGACCCGGAACAAAATTTTGCTTTCCATGATAATTACTTGGATATGGATTATGATTTATCTAAAGTATTATTTATTGCAACAGCCAATACACTTAATTCTGTTTCTCAACCTTTATTGGATAGAATGGAGTTGATCAATGTGAGTGGTTACTTGATGGAAGAAAAAGTAGAGATCGCTCGCAAACATTTACTCCCTATGCAGTTGGAAAATCATGGAATAAAGAAATCTCAGTTTGATATTCCTAAAAAAACGATGGAGGCAATTGTTGAAAATTATACTCGTGAATCAGGAGTTCGCGAACTTAATAAAAATATTGCTAAAGTACTTCGTAAAGTAGCCCGATCTATTGCCGAAGAAACTGAGTTTTCAAAAAAGCTAAGCATAGAAGAACTGCCTAAATACTTAGGAACTCCCGAATATACGAGAGATAAATATGAAGGAAACGAGCATGTCGGTGTAGTAACCGGATTAGCTTGGACAGCAGTAGGCGGAGAAATCTTGATGATTGAATCCAGTTTAAGCAAAGGCAAAGAACATAAATTGACTTTGACGGGCAACTTGGGTGATGTAATGAAAGAATCGGCAGTTATTGCCTTAGAATATATCCGTTCTCATGCTGAAGAACTGAATATACCCGAAGATGCTTTTGAAAAATGGAATGTGCATGTACATGTTCCCGAAGGAGCTATCCCTAAAGACGGGCCTAGTGCAGGAATTACTATGACTACCTCTTTGGCTTCTGTTTTTACCGGAAGAAAAGTAAAATCCAGCTTAGCCATGACAGGCGAAATTACTTTGCGCGGAAAGGTATTGCCGGTAGGAGGAATCAAAGAAAAAGTATTAGCTGCCAAACGTGCAG
>DAIPZW010000272.1:0-2406 GCA_036781965.1 Bacteroidales bacterium | reverse complement strand
TATACTGACTATCGGTGTATTTGCGCAGCTTCCTGTTATCTATGAAATAGATATTGATTCGGAAATCAATACTACTTCGCGTATTTACTTAAACAACGGGTTGAAAGAAGCTCGCGAGTTGGGGGCGGAAGCGGTTTTGCTTCACTTAAATACCTATGGAGGGACATTGGTAGACGCTGATTCTATGCGGACGGCTATTCTATACAGCGAAATACCTGTTTATGTCTTCATAGATAACAATGCAGCTTCGGCGGGAGCGCTTATTTCGATTGCTTGTAAGAAGATATTTATGCGTTCGGGCGGAACTATCGGCGCGGCAACGGTCGTCGAGGGCGGTTCGGGCGAAGAAGCTCCCGATAAATACCAATCCTATATGCGGGGACTGATGAGATCGGCGGCGGAAAGCACCGGACGCGATCCGAAAATAGCCGAAGCGATGGTGGACGAGCGAGTAAACATTCCGGATCTTAATGAAGAAGGTCGGGTGCTTACTTTAACTGCTCAGGAAGCCTTGAAAGTTGGTTATTGCGACGGTTTGGCGGAAAGCATTAAAGAAGTTATTACTGAACATTTGGGCTATTCGGAGTATGAACTCAAGGAATATACGCCGTCTTTCTATGATAATTTGATGGGATTTTTGACCAATCCGGCGCTTCGAGCGATATTGATCATGATCATCGTAGCGGGAATTTATTTTGAACTGCAAAGTCCGGGCATAGGTTTCCCATCTTTGGCGGCTGTCATAGCAGCAGTTCTGTATTTTACGCCTTCTTATTTGGGCGGAATGGTCGAACATTGGGAGATCATTGCTTTTGTCTTGGGTATAATACTCATCCTCTTGGAGCTATTTGTCATCCCCGGCTTTGGAATAGCCGGCATTGCAGGCATTCTGCTTATCCTTTTAGGATTGGTATTTTCGACGGTCGATAATCACTGGTTCTCGTTCGGAGAAGTCGAAATGCCCGACCTTTCGGTGTCTTTAGTAACCGTTTTGGGCGGTATTCTTCTTGGGTTTATCCTTGTCCTTGCTCTTTCATCCCGCATCGGCAAGAAAGGACTTTTCCGCACCATTTCCCTTGACGCTGATTTGAAAGATTCGGAAAGCGTGGACGAAAAAGAATTCGATTTAGTAGGTCAAATCGGCGTTTCTATGACCGACCTTCGCCCTTCCGGCAAGATAATTATCAACAATGAAGTCTACGATGCCATAGCTTCCGTTGGCTTTATCGAAGCCAATCAAACGGTCAAAGTGATTAAGTTTGAGAATATGCAGCTTTACGTTGAAACAGTTATCAGTCATCAGTAAACAGTTATCAGTGAAAAACAATATACAGTCATTGCTGTAACGAAAATCGGGAATATTAAATATTAAATCTGGAATCAAGTCTCATGAAAATAGAAATCAATCAAACACGCTGTATCAAATGCCTAAGATGCGTTCGCGTTTGTCCGGCACATATATTTTATTTGAACAAAGAAACAAAAGAGGTTCAAACACAAAAGGAAGAGAGTTGTATTAGTTGCGGACATTGTGCAGCAGCTTGCTTAGACAGGGCGGTTGTCCATGAACTTTTTCCGGAAGAAAAGATACATCAAGTAGACCGCAGCTTATTGCCTACGCCGGAACAAATGGATTTGTTGATTAAAGTAAGACGTTCCAACCGCGCCTTTACTTCCCAACCTGTTCCCCGTGAATACTTGGAACAAATCCTGGAAGCGGCCTACAGAACTCCTACGGCTTCTAACGAACAAGAATTAAAGTTTATCATAACCAGTAATCCTGACAAGATTCGAGCTATTTCGCAGATTACATTAGACTATTTCGGCGCGCTTATAAAGAAACTTAAGCCCCTGATGCCTATTGTAAAGCATATTCTTCCCCGAGAAGTGAAAATGATTCCTCAATTTGAAGCCATGCAAAAGGAATTTGAGAAAGGAAACGACCTGATTCTTAGGGGCGCGACTACTGTTCTCTTTATATATACACATAAAAAAGCTCGATTTGGTATTCAAGACGCCAACCTTGCTTATCAAAACGCCTCATTGATGGCAGAAAGTTTGGGCATTTCCCAATTCTACACCGGATTTGTCTATAATGCGATTAAGAATGACAAGAAGCACCGCATCGAAAAGCTATTAGGCATTGAAGGCACTATATATGCCGGCATGGGATTAGGTATGCCTGCTTTCCTTTTCGAACAATATCCGGACAAAAAACCGGCAGATATCCGGTGGGTATAGGAATATAAGACGGTTTTGCTGTAATATATGATTGAATTCTCGAATATTTAGCGTAAATTTGCGGCGTCTTCAGTCAAGAAATCTATCTTTACTTTTCAATACTTAGAAAATAAGTAACTATTCAGCCTCTACCTTCGCCACGCATTTTAGAGCGGGGAGTACCCT
>DAIPZW010000271.1:0-2413 GCA_036781965.1 Bacteroidales bacterium | reverse complement strand
GCCTATATCTGTAAATCTAGATTTTATGCTTATATTCGCGGCTGAATAGTTACAAGGATTTAAAAATGGACAACACAGCAATAACAGAAAAGAAAAATAAATCTTTTTACATCAAAAGACAATCTTCGGGTTGTCTTTTGTTTTAGGTTGAAAGTTTCAAATAACACTCAATGACGTAATATTGAATCTTAAATAAAACTCTCAATTCTCAACTCTCAATTCTCAACTTTCTCAACTTATCATAAACCAACTTTGATTGGTTTTTTTGTTTAGTTTAAGTAATTGTGCTTTCAGGACTTCATGTTCAGGGCGAGTGAATTCAGGGTCTGTTTCAAGAACTTCCTGAGCTGTTTCTCGCGCTGTGGCAAGTAGTTGAGTATCTTGTAAGAGATTGGCAATTTTAAGATTGAAAGGAATGCCGCTTTGTTGGGTTCCGTCAATATTTCCGGGTCCTCTTAATTTTAAATCTTCTTCGGCAATGACAAAGCCGTCGTTTGTTTCTGTCATTACGCTTATTCTGCGGCGGGTGTCTTCGCTTAATTCGTATTTTGTAATCAGAATACAGAACGATTGATCTGCACCTCTTCCCACACGTCCCCTTAATTGATGAAGCTGAGACAGTCCAAATCGTTCGGCATTCTCAATAATCATCACGGAGGCATTAGGCACATTTACGCCTACTTCTATTACAGTTGTGGCTACCATGATTTGAGTTTCCCGTGCAAGGAACTTTCTCATCGCTTCGTCCTTATCTGCCGGCTTCATCTTACCATGAACCATCGAAACTCTATATTCCGGAAATATTTCTTGGGTGGTTTGAAATCCTTCTGTTAGGTTTTGCAGGTCAATGGCTTCGCTTTCTTCAATAAGTGGATAGACAATATAAACTTGACGACCTTCCTGTAGTTGTTTACGAACGGAATCGTAAAGATTTTTCCGCTTTTCGGAATACATGTGAAGGGTTTTTATGGGTTTTCTTCCCGGAGGAAGTTCATCAATAATCGAAACATCCAAATCTCCATAGACTGTCATCGCCAATGTTCTAGGAATCGGGGTTGCCGTCATTACTAATACATGCGGCGGGCGGGTGTTTTTCTTCCAAAGTCTAGCTCGTTGCATCACACCAAACCGATGTTGTTCATCAATAACTACTAAACCGAGATTAGAAAATACGACAGGGTCTTCTAATAAAGCGTGCGTGCCGATAACTATCTTGGTTGTACCGTCTTTTAATTGTGGGAAAATCTTTTCTCTGTCCTTTTTCTTAGTCGATCCGGTCAGAAGAACGACATCAATACCCAAAGGTTTCAACAATTCGCTAAAAGATTCGTAATGTTGAGTTGCTAATATTTCCGTAGGAGCCATGATTGCTGCCTGAAAGCCGTTATCTAATGCCAAAAGCATTGAGAAAAGTGCCACGATGGTCTTACCACTTCCCACATCTCCTTGTAATAATCGGTTCATTTGTCGTCCGGAATTGACATCGAAACGTATTTCTTTCAACACTTTCTTCTGTGCGTTGGTCAAGCTAAACGGCAAACACTCCTTATAAAAGGCATTGAAATATTCGCCTACCTTTTCAAAAAGGAAACCTTTCAGTTTCTTCTGTCTATATTTGGTGGATCGTAATATATTTAATTGTAAATAAAACAGTTCTTCCCATTTCAGGCGGTATCTTGCCTTGCGTAATAAATCAGCCGAAGTAGGGAAGTGTACATTTCTTATGGCTGTTTCTAAGGATAAGAAACCTTTTTCTTGAACGATTCTTTCGGGCAAGGTTTCTGATAGGGGAGCAGGGAGATTTTCCAAGATTTGAGAAATAATTTTCTGAATAGCTCTAGAATGAAGAAAGGCATTTTTCATTCTTTCCGTAGTATGATATTGCCCTTGCACTCCGACTTCGCCTTTGAAAAAGTGATCCTGACTATCTAATTCGGGATGTGCAATGTTTATCTTGCCATTGAAAAGAGAAGGTTTGCCGAAAAGAATATATTCCGTATTGATCTTATATATATTAGGGATGGATTTTATACTTCTAAACCAAACTAACTCGACAGAACCGGTTTCGTCTTGAAACTTTGCGGTCAGTCGGCGACTACGCCCTTCGCCCAAAGCCTCATAACGGATTATCTTTCCTTTTAATTGAATATAAGGCATATTGCCATCTATTTCCCGAATTTTGAATATTTTACTTCGATCAATATATTTATAAGGAAAATAATAAAGCATATCTTCCCACGAGGCTACTTCGATTTCTTTGTGAAGGACATCGGCTTTCTTAGGTCCAACTCCTTGTATATAGGTAATATTATGCTTACTTAATTCCTGCATTTCAGAATAGCTTCTGCTAAAATCAAATCTTCTGAAGTGGTTATTTTGATATTCTCGCGGCTGCCTTCGATCGTTATAGGAT
>DAIPZW010000270.1:0-2481 GCA_036781965.1 Bacteroidales bacterium | reverse complement strand
GTCAAAACCGTCAGCAAGTAAATAGAAATCGGGATAAGGAAAAAGAGAAGAAGCCGGAAACTAAAAAATTTGAAACTAAAGTTACTCTAGTTCCGGACTCAGCTATTCAAGTAAAACATAATTTGAATAATAAACGTATTCGTTTAATGGCGAAAGATGAGAAAGGAAAGCGCTACGAAATGAAGTTCAAAAAGAAAGATGCCAATACCATTGAAATAAAATCTAAAGATTCTGTTAATCTTGAACTTACCATTACTCAAAAACCTCCTCAAGATGATGAATGGTGGTATAAGACAGCTCAAGTTGCAGCTAGAGGATTGATGTCTGTTCGCACTGTAGGTTTCTCTTATAATGAGACTTTCCAAATGGCAATACCCGGATTTAATCAAGAAATAGGCGATTTCTTTGGACAAGGAAGTTCTGATTTTGGAAAAACGCCCGGCTTGGATTTTGCTTTTGGTTTTGTAGATGAAAGCTATATAGACAAGGCTTATGATAATGGTTGGTTAATTACCGGTTCGGATAATATAAATCCGGCAATTACGAGTAATATAGAAACATTTACTTTTAGTAGTTTGTTGGAACCGATTCCCGGATTAGAGATTACATTGAACGGAGCATGGAACAAGTCAGACAGCAGACAATACTACTATATGTACGATAATCCTACTCAACAGTTTAATGGAAACTTTAGTATGACTACTATTGCTCTTAAAACAATGTTTGATTCAGGCAATTCTTCTAATGGTTATCACTCAAAAGCTTTCGATAAGTTCTTAGCAAACCGGGATGTAATACTTCAACGGGTGCAACAACAGTATATGGGTATGAATTATCCTGCAGGAATGGGTTCTACTTATACGGGACAATATAATCCTGCTTTAACTCCTGTCAGTCAAAACTCAGTAGATGTACTTATTCCTGCTTTCTTAGCGGCTTATACAGGGAAAGATGCGAAAAAGGCAAACCTTGATTTGTTCCCTTCCTTATTGAAACTGCTTCCGAACTGGAAGATAAGTTACAAAGGATTTATTCAACTGCCATTTATCAATAAATATTTCAAATCTTTTGTTTTGGATCATGAATATAAATGTCGATATGCTGTAGGTTCTTTTAACTCTCATACCTCATGGATGAATGGAGGAGACGGATTGCGCGGATTTATTTATAACGATGCTTCGGATACTTATTCTGCAGCTTCGGCTTATGACATCCAAGCGGTAAGCATAACCGAAAGTTTAGATCCTTTATTCAAGATCACGTCCACTTTCCTGAATAATACAAGCGTCAACTTTGGATATAAAGTAATACGTAATATTAATCTAAATGTAACTTCTTATCAGATTGTAGAATATAGCGAAACAGGATGGACGATTGGTGCCGGATATCGTTTTGATGATTTTAATAAAGTCATAGGAATGAAAAAAACAGGCGGCAAGAACTTCAATAACGAGTTCAAAGTGAATGCAGACTTTACTTTCAGCAAAACACAAAGTCTGATAAGAAAAATTGAAGATGGTTCGACTCAAGCAACACAAGGTAATTCTCAGTCAACTATAAAAGTGACTGCTGATTACAGTTTAAGCCAAATGGTAACTCTTCAGCTTTATTATGACAGAAAGTCAAGCAATCCATTAGTTTCGGCAACTGCTTATCCAACCACTCAAAGTGATTTTGGAGTAAGCTTACGTATCAGTTTTACCAGATAATAAATAATATGGAAATTATTCAGCAAATCATAGATTTTATCCTTCATGTGGATGTTTATTTAGCCGAATTAGTGGCTAATTACGGAACATGGGTGTATGCTATTTTGTTTTTAATTATATTTTGCGAAACAGGCTTAGTAGTTACCCCCTTTCTTCCCGGAGATTCTTTGTTATTCGTTGCCGGAACCTTAGCCGCGTTGGGAGACAATCATATCAATGTCCATCTGATGGTATTATTACTAACTATTGCTGCCATATTAGGCGATGCTTCCAACTATTTAATCGGAAAATTCTTTGGAGAAAAACTATTTAGTAAGCCCGATTCTAAAATCTTCAAGCAATCCTATTTAAAAAAGACACATGATTTTTACGAAAAACATGGAGGCAAGACCATTATCCTAGCCCGTTTTGTTCCCATAGTCAGAACCTTCGCCCCTTTTATAGCCGGAATGGGAAGAATGAACTACGGACGTTTCTTTAGTTATAATGTAGTTGGAGGAATAGTCTGGGTAGCCCTTTTTATGTATGCCGGTTATTTCTTTGGCTCTGCGCCTTTTGTGCAGGAAAACCTCAGCTTGCTAATCTTCCTTATTATTTTCGTGTCGATTATTCCAGCCGTTGTGGGAGTGATACGCCAAAAAAGAAAGAAATAATTCGATTTTTCATAATCTCATATTGATTGATAATCAACCGATTAGTCTTTCTAAAAAAATAAACTGTAACTATTCAGCCTCTACCTTCGCCACGCATTTTAGAGCGGGGAGTACCCTTT
>DAIPZW010000269.1:0-2500 GCA_036781965.1 Bacteroidales bacterium | reverse complement strand
GTTGCTAAGTTGATTCTACAAGATGAAAACCCATATTATATTAATTCTCAGAGCACTCAAGATATTTATTTCTCTCCTACACATTTTGTCTATGTAAGTGAGAAAGATGGTTATTCACATATTTATCTTTATACTAACAATGGAGTATTAGAAAAGCAATTAACTTCCGGAAACTGGGACGTAACTAAACTTTACGGCTTCAATCCGGAAACTAAAACCGCTTATTTTCAATCAGCGGAAGAGAGTCCTTTAAGAAGAGCTATTTATAAAGTGGATAGCAAAGGAAAGAAAACTAAATTGTCTAAGGACAGCGGAACAAACATCGCCGCTTTCAGTAGCACATGTCAATATTTCTTCAATCAATATTCTAACACTAAGACCCCTAATCATGTCACTTTGAACGATGAAAAGGGAAAAGAATTGCAAGTAATCTTCAACGGAAAGAATACCATAAACAATTCTCTTCCTCAAAAAGAATTTATTACTATTCCTATCCCTTCCGGCGAACAATTGAATGCTTGGATATTAAAACCTAACAGTTTCAATCAAAATACACAATATCCGGTTTTGATGATACAATATAGTGGCCCGGATTCTCAAGAGGTTTTAGATAAATATGATAATGATTGGTATTATCGTTTATTAGACGAAGGATATTTGGTAGTGGCTGTAGATGGAAGAGGAACCGGTGCGCGCGGACAAGAGTTTCGCAAATCGACTTATCTTCAGCTTGGAATCAAAGAATCGGACGATCAAATCGCAGCGGCAAACTATTTAGGCAATCTTTCTTATGTTGATAAATCAAGAATAGGTATTTGGGGCTGGAGTTATGGCGGTTTTACTACTTTAATGTCTATGAGTCGCGGAAATGGAACCTTCAAAGCCGGGATTGCAATAGCACCTGTTACTGATTGGCGCTTTTATGATTCTGTATATACAGAACGTTTCATGCGAACACCTAAGGAAAATAATTCAAACTATGAGATGTGTTCCCCCATTCGACTAGCCGAACAGATGAATGGAAAGCTTTTATTGGTGCATGGAACTGCTGATGATAATGTACATGTGCAGAATACTTTGTATTATGCCGAAGCATTAGTGGAAGCAGGCAAACAATTCGACATGCAGATATATACAAATAAAAATCATAGCTTACTTGGAGAAAAAACAAGAGTACATCTTTACGAGCGATTCATTGATTTCGTAAAGAAAAATCTATAAGAAGAACTTTTTATGCTTCGTAAACCAGATTGGCTTAAGATAGACTTACGCAACAACGAGGATTTCTCTACAACAGGGAAAGTAATACAAGGAAATAGCCTTCATACTATTTGTCGTAGCGGTCGTTGTCCGAATTTAGGAGAATGTTGGAATCGCAAAACGGCAACTTTTATGATCGGCGGAGATATTTGTACGCGCGCATGTAAGTTTTGTAATACAAAAAGCGGGAAACCGCTACCATTAAACCCGATGGAACCGGAAAAAGTAGCCTCATCCATCCATGAACTCGGTATTAAGCATGCAGTCATAACGTCTGTCGATAGAGATGACTTGCCGGATTACGGAGCGAATCACTGGGCGCAGACCATTATAGCCGTTAAAGAACAAAACCCGGGCATTACCTTGGAAGTTTTAATCCCCGATTTCAGAGGCAAGACCGACTTATTGGATTTAATAATAGAAACTCGCCCCGAAATTATCTCTCATAATATGGAAACAGTGGAGAGATTGACACCCGAAGTAAGAAGTGTTGCCGATTATCAGACTAGTTTAAATGTATTGAAGCATATTTCCGATTCGGGAACAGCTGCAAAATCCGGTTTAATGCTCGGATTGGGAGAAACGAAAGAAGAAGTCAAAGCCAGCCTAAGAGATTTATTGAATGTAGGCTGTCGTTTGCTTTCTATTGGGCAATATTTGCAACCTTCCAAGAAGAATGTTCCGGTCATAGAGTATGTCCATCCCGATATATTTGACGAATATAAAGAAGAAGCCATCAAACTTGGATTTAAACACGTTGAATCCGGCCCTTTTGTTCGTTCTTCTTATCGTTCTGTGGATTATTTATAACCAAGTATTATTTTAGTCTGCGAAACAATTCTTTCTTTCTGGATGTTTAGGATCCAATGAAGACGAAGTCTATTATGGATAGGAACTTAAAAGCAATATATTCATTAGCAGCTCCAATGTTAGGTACATTCCCTATCATTGTTTTTTTGATTATGTCTTGCTTTTTCTCCTTTCCTCAAGCATTGATAGGAGCTTTGATTACTTTTATTCTCTATGTGCTGGTTGATTTTTTTATTTTCAAAAGCACACTTCCTTATACACTACAGGTTTCTTTTTTTGTATTCATTGTCCTTGTAGGCTTTTCCTTTATCAAACCTTTTAACATCCTTTATGAAGGACATCCGTCTGTCGTATTGGAACTTTTGTCCATTACCGGATTTTCTCTTTTCTATATGATCCGGAATTATTTTAAAGGAAGAATAATCATAAA
>DAIPZW010000268.1:0-2530 GCA_036781965.1 Bacteroidales bacterium | reverse complement strand
TATTCCTTCTTCTGTTGTATTTTCATCCGGTTGTATTTCATCCATTTCTTGCTCCGAAATTACTTTACATACAGAAGCTATCTCATCATTTCTTTTATCTAAGTTAATTAATCGCACCCCTTGTGTAGCCCGACCAATAACATGTAGATCTGCTACTTTTACTCGAATGGTAATTCCCGAACGATTTATAATCATTAAGTCATTATCTTCCGTTACAGTCTTAATACCAACCAAAGATCCGGTCTTTTCTGTTACGTTCAATGTTTTAACTCCTTTGCCGCCTCGGTTAGTGATACGATAATCTTCGATCTTCGATCTTTTTCCATATCCTTTTTCCGAAACAACCAAGATAGTTTCATTTTCCGGGTCTTTAATACATATCATTCCTATTACTTCATCGCCTGCAGGGTCTAAAGTGATACCTCTAACTCCTGCAGCTGTACGTCCCATTGCACGAACTTTACTTTCAGGGAAACGAATTGCTCGACCTTTCTTATTAGCTATAATAATTTCATTATTACCGTTAGTCATTCTCACTTGAATCACTTCGTCTCCCTCATGCAAAGTAATTGCATTTACTCCATTCTGACGAGGACGGGAATAAGCTTCTAACGAAGTTTTCTTTATTACTCCTTGTTTCGTACAGAATACTAAGTAATGAGACTCAACAAAGTCACGATCGTTTAATTTTTTTACTCGAATGAAAGCATTTACTCTATCATCCGGCTCGATATTCAACAGATTTTGAATTGCACGTCCCTTAGAAGTACGAGTGCCTTCCGGTATTTGATAAACTTTCAGCCAATAGCAACGTCCTTTTTGAGTAAAGAACATCATTGTTGCATGCATATTAGCCGGATAGATATATTCAACAAAGTCTTCATCGCGGGTTTCGGAAGCTTTTACTCCTACTCCTCCTCTATGCTGCGCTCTAAATTCTGCTAATGGGGTTCTTTTGATATATCCTAAATGAGAAATGGTTATAATCATTTCATCATCAGCGTAAAAATCTTCAGGGTTCATTTCTTCAGTAGCGTAAACGATTTCAGTTCTACGAACATCACCGAATTTATCTTTTACTTCTACCATCTCTTCCTTAATAACTCCCATCAAGACTTCTTCATTCTCCAGAATTTCTTTCAAATGAGCTATCAGAGCTTGGATATCTTCATATTCTGCACGAAGTTTAGCTTGTTCCATATTAGCCAATTGTCCTAATCTCATATCGACAATGGCTTTTGCTTGGATTTCAGTAAGTTTGAAACGTTCTATCAAACGTTCCATTGCTTCAGACTGATTCCTTGATGAGCGTATGATACTGATTACTTCATCAATATTATCTGAAGCTATGATTAATCCTTCTAAGATATGGGCTCTTTCTTCTGCTTTGCGAAGTTCGAATTTAGTGCGGCGGGTAACAACTTCAATACGATGGTTTACGAAGTGACTGATCATGTCTTTCAAATTCAACATCATCGGACGTCCTTTAACCAAAGCAATGTTATTGACACTATAAGAAGATTGAAGGGCAGCCATTTTATATAGTTTGTTAAGTATCACGCTGGAATTAGCATCTTTCTTAACATCAACAACTATACGCATCCCTTTACGGTCTGATTCGTCATTTACATTGGAGATACCTTCTATTTTCTTTTCTCCTACTAAGTGAGCAATATGCATAATCAAGTCTTTCTTATTAACTTGATAAGGTATTTCTGTAATAACAATCTTTTCGCGGTTATTTTCAACTTCTATTTCTGCTTTTCCACGAACGATAATTCTTCCTCGTCCTGTTTCGAAAGCATCTTTTACTCCCGCATATCCATAGATAATACCTCCGGTTGGGAAGTCAGGAGCTTTAATATATTGAATCAATTCTTCGGTTTCGATTTCTCCTTTTGCATCAATATAAGCTGTGATACCGTCTATACATTCTCCTAAGTTATGCGGAGGCATATTCGTTGCCATACCTACGGCAATACCGGATGCTCCGTTTATTAATAAGTTAGGTACACGTGTAGGAAGAACAGTCGGCTCTTTCAGCGTATCGTCAAAGTTCAATTGAAAGTCAATCGTATCTTTATCTATATCTAAAAGCATAGCTTCAGCTAAACGACTAAGACGAGCTTCGGTATAACGCATCGCAGCAGGACTATCTCCGTCCACCGATCCGTAGTTTCCTTGTCCGTCCACTAAAGGATAACGCTGAGCCCAAGGTTGTCCCATACGTACCATAGCATAATATACCGAGCTATCGCCATGAGGGTGGTACTTACCCAATACGTCTCCTACTATACGAGCTGATTTCTTATACGGTTTATTGGAATGATTCCCTAACTCGTTCATTCCAAACAATACTCTTCGATGTACAGGCTTAAAACCGTCTCTTACATCAGGTAAAGCACGAGAAACAATAACAGACATTGAATAGTCAATGTATGCAGACTTCATTTGCTCCTCGATATTTACTTGAATGATTCTATCTTGATTATCAGTCATTTATTATATGATTAATTAAATTTCTAGTTTT
>DAIPZW010000267.1:0-2593 GCA_036781965.1 Bacteroidales bacterium | reverse complement strand
CCTCAGAGGATGAAGCCTCGAACCTCAGAGGATGAAAGTTGTATCCTAAGAGGGCACTGAAATGTTTGTTTAATGTGTAATGTTTATCTAATCATAAATAAAACCCTTAACTCTCACTCAACCCTCAACTCTCAATTTAATTATTATTTCCTTATAATCAAGGTAGAAGGCATGTATTGAAGTGTTTCTTTTTGTTCTTCGGAAAGCATTAACCAAGATTCATAACTGACAAGCATGAGGTTTTGCTTGGACAATAGATCGACATCCAGGTAGGACGAACGAACAAAAACGGATTGGAGATGGGCGGAAAAGAAGTTTTTGATAGCGATGCCTGATGTTTCGTCTTTTGCGGCGTTTTCTCCCATCTCGACTATCGTTATAACTGCTTGATTAGACTTTATTAGGTTTTCGGCATATTCCAAAAGGAATACATCTTTAGACTCTTTCAAGATGATAATCGCTTCGGTTGCTTTTTTAAAGTCCCGATTGATGAAGATGCCTACCGACGACTTGGCTTCGGCTATGAATTTGTGCGTTTTGTCTTTTATCAATTGACCGGGAAAGAACCAAGATTGAGGGACGCCCAGTTTGGAGAAATATTTCTTATAGTAGCCTTCATTATATCTTGCTGCTTCGACATCTTCGGGCAATGCCGACATGGAAATTCCTGCTCCGACCAGCAAGAAGTCGAATGCCTCCTTATTGGCTAAGTTAATAATATATTGACTAGTATCGTTTGTTAAATCATAGCGGGTATTTACCGGAACGTTTAATTGTTCTGCTTCTTCCAATATAGGAGCAAAACTCACATCCTCGAAGTTTTCCGTATGAATCGGATTAATATCTGTCCCGATTGTTAGGTGTAAGGCTGTGATTTCGAGTTCTTTTTTATTATTTGAGAATACTTGTTGGGCAATATCCAGGAGAGTTACGCCACTTGATGCTCGCCCGAAAGAAAGAAGTAGCTGAAACTTATCATGGACTTTCTCTTTAATCTTGTTTTTCTCCTTTCTTTTATAAAAGAAATTAATTATCGAAAGTGTTGGGCCGGTCATAAAGGTGGTTACTAAGGTCATAATAACCAACATGGTAAATATTTCGGGCGAAAGAATATTCATCTCGTAACCGATACTTAGGACAACCAACTCCATCAAGCCTCGTGTATTCATCAATGTGCCGATCAATAAACTATCTTTCCAAGATTCTCCTGCAAATCGGGCAGGGACAACCGAACCTGTCATCTTTCCAAATACGGCAACGAAGATAAAAAGCAGACAAACTAGCCATTCTTGCGAACTTCCGATTAATCCTATTTCGGTTTTTAGTCCTGTCGATACAAAGAAAAGAGGAAGAAAGACAGAAAGAGAGACATCTTCGACTTTTTCCGTAAGAATTTTTCGAAACTTAACGTTAGAAGGCATCGCAACTCCTGCCATAAATGCGCCGAAAAGGGCGTGTATTCCTAACATTTCGGTCGTATAAGCCGAAACGATAAGGAACAAGAACATAAAAGCAACGATCGTCTTATTGATAACCTCTTTATTCTTATATATATTGCCTATTACATTCAGGAAAGGGCGGATAACAAAGAACATAATCAACAGGAAGAGAAGTGTAAACAAGATGGTGTACAATGCGCCTGCTATGGTTCCCGTTTGAGCAATTGCAATGATCATGGCAAGCAGACACCATGCCGTTACATCGCCATTGGCTGCGCTTGCTAAGGACAATACGCCCAAATGGGACTTTGTCATTCCCCTTTCTTGTAATATCCGTGCCAATACAGGGAATGCCGTGATACTCATAGCTATTCCTATAAATAAAGCATAGGAAAGAAAAGGTGTTGTATGCGCCGCATATTGAGAATAAGTAAGATAAGCCGCGACTACTCCGCATAGGAAAGGAAAGATAATCCCCGTGTGACTGATCAGAAGTGTTTCGTTGAACTTTTTCTTCACTTCTTCAATATCTAACTCCATTCCAATAACAAACATAAAGAATATCAATCCTATCTGACTAAGGATATTGATATTTCCTAAGGAGTCGGGAGCAAAAAGAAAACCGAATGCTTCGGGAAAGAAATAACCAAAGATAGACGGACCTAGTACAATTCCGGCTAATATCTCTCCAATTACAGACGGCTGACCTATCTTTACAAATAAATATCCGAAAATCCGGGCTACAAAAAGGATAGCAATCATCTGCAAAAGCAACATTGCCACCGGAGTTTGTATATTATTTTCGATAGAATGGGAGAACATCGCAAATCCATCCGAAAGCGGACGGGATATGTCTTGAATAGTTTCAGATGTAGGCAGTATTTCTTCAAAACGGCTTCCCATTCTAATGACCCAATACATTATAAAGCCGCATACCGCCAGCATTACAATATAAAAAGAGAAATTTTTGACTGCTTTACTCATTCTGTCAAGTTCTTATTCCTTGTGCAAAGTTAGGATTTTTATCTAAAAAAATCGTTTTCGATAAAAAAAACAAAAAGATGTAAGGATAGCTTGTGAATTAATTGTATATTTGCGCAAAATAAAACAAAAATAATAATATTAAATTATTATAAAAAGTAAGAGCACTCTTT
>DAIPZW010000266.1:0-2626 GCA_036781965.1 Bacteroidales bacterium | reverse complement strand
TATATCTGTAAATCTAGATTTTATGCTTATATTCGCGGCTGAATAGTTACAATAATAATTACTTTTGCGAAGGTAAGAATTATTATTCATGCGGACAACAATTTTTTTTTTGATCTATTTTCTCTCAAGCGCATTCATTAGTTCGGCGCAATTATCCCCTACGCAGATAAAACATCAGATTTGGGATATTCATGCCTTGCGTTATTATTCTTTTACGACTCAGGCAGATTCGATTATGCTCCGTTTTATGGAAAAACAGGAGGGAAAGGATTATTCTTTGCCCTACGAATACAAAAAAACAGGCTTGGAAGCATTGGGAGATGAGCAGTTTGTTACTATGCAAATGAATTATGCTCAGGCAACTAATAGCATGATGAATAAATTAATCTTTCGTCCATATCGTTATTGGCTGCATCATGCAAAACCTTCTAATGAGGAAACTAAGAATCTTGGTCTAAGCCTCCTTCTTACAGAAGAATGGGAAAAGGACAATCAGATTGATTATCGTACGGAAGGGATTTTTGATTTTCTTGGGCAAGAAGATATGACACAAGTCATAGATGATATCCTGGGTGATATAGATCTTTTCCGTTCTAAGAATGAAGTTTTGCTGACTAAACTTTCTGCTCCCTTATCAAAGAGTACATTTCAAGATTATGAATTTTATCTGTTTTCAACTAAAGAGTTAAATAATATTCCTTGTTATGAAATTGCTTTCTTTTCAACGAGTTCCAATCATAAGAATATGGAAGGATTTCTTTATATCAATAGACAGGATCTTTCTTTAGTGAAAGCCATTGTTACAATCAATTATTCCCTACGACCATCCGTAGGAAGAAATTTATTATCTATTCATACTTTTAAAGATGATAAGTTGGAAAAGAAGGAAACCTATCTTTTGGTTGGCGATGACAATACTGTTGGATTAGTTGCTTCTCAACTTAAGATGTATAAAGATAAAGTTTGGAATGAATGGGATACACATTCTCTGACAACTCCTATTCAAGCTCAGACAGCTTCTTTGTCTGAAACTGCATCTTATACACCTGCTTATAATAATTTGGAAAACCTAGCTTCTTTATTATTGACGGATTATGTTTATATAACTAAGTCGCCGGATCGTTTTCGATTTGGACCTGTTTCTCGGATAGTAAGTTATAATAAAATAGAAGGTGTGCGTTTTCGCTTAGGAATGGATATGGCAACTCATATATTGCCTCAATTAAGAGCCAAATTCTATGTAGCTTATGGCTTAAAAGATGAAGAATTTAAGTTTAGGACAGATTTGTCTTGGTCGTTTAGTGGGAAGAAGAATGTATATTCTTTCCCAAAATCCTTATTAACCCTTACCATACTAAGAGATTTAAATATTCCCGGTCAAAATGTTTTGTCCAATAAGCGAGATAATCTTTTTTATTCCATCATTCATAATGACATAGAGAACTTATCCTTACAAAAACTCTTTCGGCTCTCGTATGAGCAGGAGTTTAAGAATAATTTCTCTTTTGAAGTCAGCGGAAGATACCTGTATGACGAGCCGGTAAGGATTCCTTATTATGAAAATCTAACGACCACCGAACTTTGCTTAGGCTTGCGTTTCGCTCCCGGTGAAAAAAATATGCAAGTAGAAGAGAAACGCATGCATATTCGTAAGCCAAGTGTGGAAATCAACTTAAAGCACCGAATCGGGATAAAAGGAATCTTCCATTCGGATTATAATTATCACATCACAGAGGCTAATATTTGGAAACGATTCCGCATAGGGAGAGATATAACCACTATAGACTTAGGCGTATCCGCCGGAAAAGTTTGGAATAAGCTTCCTTTCCCTCTTTTGTTTATCCCAAGGGGAAATGAAAGTATTATCTATGAAGAAGAATTTAATTTGATGGACTTCTATGAGTTTATCACTGACAATTATATAGAAGGACGAATGGACATTCGACTTAATTGGTCACCTTTCAGTCTTTTTGCTCCTCAATTAGGTATAAAAACCCATATAGGAGGGAAAATTCTTTACGGGCCTCTAAGCGATAAAAATAATCCTAAACTTCATCCAGACCTCCTTCCCTTTAGTTATGGCGTAAAACCCTTAGGAGATGATCCTTATTCCGAAATAAGCATCGGTTTTACCAACATCCTAAAGTATTTCCGTATCGATTATGTCCGCCGCTTAACTCTTATTGATGATAATACTACCAAAGGTGGCATTTTTATCGGCGCAGGGTTTTCGTTTTAGGAGTTTTCTGTTTGTAAAACGAGCTATACTGTTAATCTTTTTTATAAAAGCGGACTTGATTTATTAGATTTTGTTTACATTTGTATTCGAAATCAATAAATGATTGCTTATGATATAGATAGATAAAGAAAAAAAATAATATAAAGCGTTTGCTTTATTACTTGTGGATTCAAAAATCGCCAATTTAAGAATTTCCTCACATGGTAATAAGTGAATGCTCGTGCTTTAGGCATGAGCTTCCTTATGTGGGGATAGGTGTTTGGCGATACCTTGAATTCAATAACGGAGAGTTCGTGCCTAATTTATTTTAAAATTATAAACTATAAAAAGAGAAGTAACTATTCAGCCTCTACCTTCGCCACGCATTTTAGAGCGGGGAGTACCCTT
>DAIPZW010000265.1:0-2653 GCA_036781965.1 Bacteroidales bacterium | reverse complement strand
AACTTACATGTACAAGAAAATTTTAAAATAAGCTTTATATTTTTAAGTATAAAGAATATAAAGTTGAAAATTCATAGAGTAATGGAGAAAGGATGCTTAAAGTTGAGAATTGAGAATTGAGAATTGAGGAAGGAACCTATGGATTGGCGTAACCTCTTGGTTACGTCTAATGAAAAGCAAGCGTCTTCGCTTGCAACAAAGCAGAGCTTTGTTTTTTAATATGACATAGTGAAGACACTATGCCAAACTCAAGAAGCTATATCAGAACAATATCCGAAACCGAGTGATTCCGTCGGGATAAGTTCGGAGAGAAAAAGAGAAATCGTGCTTATGCAGGACTTCACGAACGAAAATGAGTCCAAGACCTTGCCCGTAAGGTTTGGTAGAAAAGAAAGGACTGAATAATTTTTGTGATAATTCTTCGGAAATACCTTTTCCATTGTCGCATATCTCTAAGGAAGCGGGATTATGATTCGTTATGATTCGTATTTCGCCGTTGGTATCTATCGATTCGGCGGCGTTTTTGATGATATTAATCAATACTTGCTCAAACAAACCGGCATCAAGGTTTACTTTGACCGATGTTTCGTCCAAATCAGTGATTAAGGAAATATTTCTATCCAGACAAACCGACTCCATAAACAGTTTGGAGGACAATACAAGAGAGTTTAAGTCCTGTTCCCTAAGGTCAGGTTCGGGGATTCTTACCACATCGGCAAAGTTAGTAATGAAACGGTTCATCTTATAGCTCCGTTCGATGAGCGTGTGCAGCAACTCCCGCTCTTCGTCTGTCGAAAGCACTTCTTTCAAGGAATTACTCAAACTATCTAAGGAGGAAGTGATGCCTGCAATGGTATTATTTACCTCGTGAGCTATCATTCTAATTACTTTCTCGTAGGCTTTCTTTTCTGCACGGTAGACTTCTTCCGTGATAGGCTCGATAATGTAGAAAGATTGATGAAAACCTTTATCAACAAAAGACGAATGGGTGGCTTTGTATATATGCGCATTCCCCAAAGACAGACTTTTTGATTCGTATAACTTCAATTTCAAGATTTCCGAAGCAAAGAAAGAATCAAGTTCCTGAAGTTTCTTCCCCATCATCTCGGAAGAATTTAAGCCTAACATCTTATTTACCGCCGGATTGACCAAAATAATTTCATTATCTCGGTTCAACATAATAACTCCTAAGGAAGAAGCATTGATTAATAGGTCTAAGAGTTGGTTTTGTTCCCGCAAATGCAGACGTTCGTTCTTAAGTTCATGAATCATTCGGTTGAAAACAGAAACAATTCTATCGGCTTCCGGCTGACCTACCGTTCTTAGGCGAGAACTAAAGTCTTGTCCTTTTAATAAATCCATTCCGTTGCCGATTAATTGCATTGGCTTGATCAGATAACGGTAAAAGAAAACAAGATAAACAACGCACAGCAAGACAAGTCCTTCCGTCAGTAAAAACAGCTTGAAAGAAGCATTGAAAAATACGTGATAAGAAATTACACTCAGTGTAAGTAAGAGTAAACAAGTTAATATCCAAAATAAATTCTTGATTTTCATTTTATTTGAATATGGTATTTTTCCATTCTTCGGTACAAAGCTGCGCGGCTAATCCCTAAAGAGGCAGCCGCATGGGATAAATTTCCGCGATGGTTCTCAATGGCTTGCAACACCGACTGTTTTTCCAACTCATCCAAAGTTAATCCTGCCAGCGATGCCGTATGTTTTGATTCTTGTAAATCTTTGTTTTTCTATATCCGCTTTATCTATTAAGGTCTTATCTGAAAGTAGAATTGTCCTTTCAATCAGGTTTTTCAACTCTCGGATATTGCCCGGAAAAGGCAAGGTTTTCAAAAATTCCAATGCCGCAGGCGTAAATTCTATTTGCGGCAATTGGTTGATCTCGGATTGTTTATCGGCAAAATGACGTACCAACAAAGGAATATCTTCTCTGCGCTCGCGCAAAGGAGGTACGTGGATAGTTATCAGATTGATACGATAAAATAAATCTTCTCGGAAACTACGATTCGCAACCATTTCGGGAAGATTCGCATTGGTGGCACTGATTACTCTAATATCTGTCTTACGAGGTTTGCTATCTCCCAAAACTTCATAGGTCTGGTCTTGTAAAACCCGCAACAACTTAACTTGAGAAGCGAAATCCAAATCGCCAATCTCATCTAAAAAGATAGTTCCTTTGTCAGCCATTTCAAAACGACCGACACGATCAAGATGAGCATCAGTAAAAGATCCTTTTTTATGCCCGAACATTTCACTTTCAAAGAGAGTTTGGGACAATCCGCCTAAGTTAACTTTGACAAAAGCCTCCCGAAACCGCAAACTATTATTATGTATGGCTTCTGCAATCAGTTCTTTTCCGGTTCCACTCTCTCCTGTTATCAAAACAGAGGCGTTAGTCGGAGCAATTCGGGACACAGTTGTCAATATCTCCATCAAGGCAGTACTTTTGCCTATAATCTTTTCGAAATGAAAGTTTTTGTCGCTGTCAGTTCGGTTTAGTAATATGTTTCCGGCTTGCTTCTGCCGACTTATTTCGATGGCTGTTTTGATAGTATTTAATAATTGCAAATTATCCCAAGGTTTGATGACAAAATCAAAGGATCCGGCTTTCATTCCCTCTACTGCCAAGGAAATA
>DAIPZW010000264.1:0-2655 GCA_036781965.1 Bacteroidales bacterium | reverse complement strand
GGCAAAGTTACAAATCCTATATAATATAAACTAATTATGCTCATTTACTTATGAAGAAATATATTTTATTGTGCTTAATAGCAATTGGTCTTTTCTCTTCTTCTTGTACAGATGAACATTACTATGACTATCCCAATATTTACACTAAAACATTTGTAGTCAATCATAATATGTGGCAATCAGCTTCAGATGATACAGGAGATTATCTGTATTGTACTTTCAATGAATCTAAGCTAACTCAAAATGTTATGAACAACGGACTTATGTTGTCTTATTTATATTATAAGCCCAGCGGATTGAACGAAAGTGTGATGTCTCCTCTTCCTTTTAGTGACTTTATTGTTGAAAGAGATGCGAATGGCGATGTAACTTTCAAATCAGAAGAACATTTTACTGTTGAGTATGCTGTCGGGTCGGTTACTTTTATTCTTAAAGTAGATGATCATTATATCGGCAATGAAGTTCCTTATTATGATTCTTATGAATTTGCACTAAAATTAGCTTGGTAAAAATGGCTCAACATTGCTCGCAAGATACTCTTTTTTTTATCCTCTGAGGATCGGGACTTCATCCTCTGAGGTTCGGGACTTCATCCTCTGAGGATGAAAACAAATGTTCTCACAATGACGAAGCTGTTTTAAAAGCTAAACCTTAATCCAGCAGTAATATTAATATTCAAAGGTTCTTCCGTACGGATACTTACCGGTTGGTCATTATCAAAATGATAACTTAATCGAGGCTCAAAATAGAAACTATAATCTTTAGTAAACTTATACTCCACACCCGGAGCAAAATGAATAGACCATTGAACACCGTCTATATCTCCCGAAGCTTTTGTCTTTTGAGTAGTATCTTCTCCTTCTTTTAGTTCTTGCGTATATTTTTGAGACAATCCCTTTTCCAAAGTTCCTCCTGCGGAGAAATAAATATTCCAACCCTTATTGGCATATAAATTAACGACTCCTGTGAGAGGAATACCTAAATAATGCAATTCCGATTTGGCTTTTCTTTCAGGATCATCATTTGAAAAAGAAGTAGAAAGGTAGGTGTATATAATTCCCGACTCAATAGCAAAACGATCGTTTATTTCTTTTCGAACATTAAGACCGAAAGAAAGAGGAACATTATAGTCAATATGCTCAAAATCATTATAATTAAACAAAACAGATCTCATATTTCTCGGCGCTTTAGCCAAAGGAGAACCAGAAGAAGCCGCATTTGATTCATGAAAAGAAGAAGCTTGATTATAAGCATAGTAATCTTTTCCCGCACCTAAAGAAAGACCTATGCTGGTTTTCTTCTTTGAAGTTTTTGTTTTGAAAGAATAAGAGTCTTGTGGAAGAACATAAGTTTCCTTTTCATATTCATAATGTTTTATCGTGGGTTCCTCCACAGACTCTTTCTCTTCAATAGATGTTTCCGGAGTATTTTCGGCAAGAACTACCTCATTGCCATGAACCCCGACATCGAGTTTTTGACTTCTTGTTTCCTTTTTCCAAAAAGAAGTTGATTGATTTTCACAATCTGAAGAAGAAACAATGCCATCATTTTCCTTTTCAAATACATTTGTCGGAGTTTCCTCCGCATTTTGGGATAATTGAATTGTTGTTTCATAATTTTCTATGTTATTTATATTCTTATTGAATGGAAATATAATCCACAAGACAGCAATACTTGCAGCAACAGCCAATGAAACAGCTATTTGCTTTCGATACAACATCACTTTTGAAGCTTGTCCCAATCGTTTTTCCATATCCTCCCAAGAAGCAGTTTCCAATGGTGGAGAATAGTTTTTCAACTTCTCTTTCAGAACATCCTCAAAATGATCTTTATTTATATTATTTCTTTTATCCGACATCTATATTTATTTTGAATACAAGTTAAGTATTTTTGATTGTAGAATTTGCCTTGCTCTTGCATATTGTGAGCGAGAACTAGCTTCTTTTACATTTAACATCTCCGCAATTTCTGCATGAGAATATCCTTCAACAGCATATAAATTGAACACAGTTCTAAAGCCGGTAGGAAGTTCTTGAATACATTGAACAATTTCATCAGCAGAAATTTGGTCTAAGACCGAAACTTGAAAATTATCCGTTACCTCTCTGTAGTCTTCAATATCCATTTGGTGTCGGATATTCTTTGTATTTCTGAGATATTCAAGAGCAGTCGTAACAAAAACTCTCCTCATCCACCCTTCAAAAGAGCCTAGCCCGGAATAGCTGTTTATTTTTGTATATACCTTTATGAATCCCTCTTGAAGTATATCCCGGGCTGTCTCTTTATCATTTACATAACGGACGCAAACACCTTGCATTGCAGGAGCAAAAAGTTCATATAATCTTTTTCTTGCCCATGTATCTTTTTTCTTACATCCTGCAATCAATTGCTCAAGGTTAGATACTTTGCTATCCATTTTTATTTATGATGAAAAAGAAACTCAAAACGTTGCACAAAAAAATAATTTTCCGTTAAAACAATTGCAAAGATACGTAAACTAAGGAAAAAGGAGAAGGGAACAGGCAGAAAGAAATTTACGATCTTGGATTTACGATTTACAATTCTTGTCTTTGCGGACTTGAACCTTGTCATCCTGAACTTGATTTAGTATCTCATGAAATTAAATATCAAGTAAAAAAGAACAAATAGAGTATT
>DAIPZW010000263.1:0-2669 GCA_036781965.1 Bacteroidales bacterium | reverse complement strand
CTTTATTTTTTTGTGTTATTAGATTAATACTTAATAAAATAAATCCTACGGAAAGCAAGATGATAATCACGGCAATAAAAGCAATAAAGCCCATTGCCAAACGGAAAAAGAACACCATTCGACTTTGTTCCATATCGTTTTTATTGACAGAATAAGAATTTTCTTCTAAAAAGGGCTGAATTCTTTCGTCAGAAGCATTGGTAAATTCAATTAAAATGCGGCTGGTCTTGTTTTCTTCTTGAGCATACTCCTCGTTTGCCCAAATTAAAAAGTCTTCCGGAACAAGAATCGAGTTGATTTTATTGGAAAAGCCAACAATCCGGCTTTCATATTGCGCAGAATTATAATTACCCGATAGAACCATCGTAAAACTAAAGCGAGAAAGCATATTTCCCGAAACAACGGGAAGATTCTTACTTTCGGCAAATCCGAAATTATATAGACTCAGATAAGTTTCGGGGATAATAACAGGAATAAAACGAGCACCTTCTTCCCAATTCCAATCATCCGGAATAACATCCAGGTATTGATCGGGGACACTCTCAAAAAACAAATCGGTAGAAATACTTTGATCGCCACCCGGAATGGTTATATAGGCTCTTACATCAAAGTTTGCCGTGTGAAAAGGAGCTACATCTTCAACAAAGTTCTGTTTCTTAATCGTTTCAAGCTCTTCATCCGTGAAATAAATCCCTTTCTTATTGGCTGTATTAAACAAAGAAATCGTTTTGTTAATCACAATGGAATTTTTCCCGAACAAGTTGGATTCTCCGACCAATAAAGGTTTGATGTCTCTATAAAATTGTATCGTTGTAAGGATTATCGTCGTGCCGATAAACAAGGTGATGAAGTAAGCTATTATTTGCGCTTTGGGTAAAGTCTTTTGTTGTAGTTTAGGGAGTAATGCCATAAGAAATAAATCAAAGATTTAGTACATGATCATATTCAAATAATAACTCTTTATCTAATGAAGTCAGGATTATACCGGCATCTTGTTTCTCGATTTCACTCAAAATGATGGAAACAAAGAGTGCTGTGTTTTTTTTATCCAGATGACTGAAAGGTTCGTCTAATAAAAGGAATTGAAACGGCTGACATAATGCCCGAAGAATAGCAGCCCGCTGGCGTTGTCCTAAAGAAAGAGTCTTGACCGGACTGTCTTTTTTATAATCCAACTGAGCCATCCGGAGCCATTCCTCTATTTCCGTCTCCGTTTTATGATTCGTTAATTCATTCTTTAGGCGGATGTTTTCCATTAAGGAAAGTTCTGAGAATAATTTCAAATCTTGAAAAACATAGCTCAGACAATCTTGCCTAAGTTCAAAAGAATTTTTCACAGGAATAGGGTAGGAGATACTGCCGTCATAATTAAAAATGCTTCCATAAATGAAATTCAGCAAAGAAGATTTGCCTCTTCCCGAAGAAGCTCGAATCATGTATTTCTTTCCTTTCTCAAAAACCACATTTTCTTGTAAATAGATATCGGAGGAAGCTATTTCTTCCTCCGACATATAGATAGGTTTAAGATTTGATAAGCAAATGCTTGAATCCATATCTTTTTTATTCTACCGATTCGACCATAACTTCCTCAACAACCTCAACAGCCGGAGCAGCCTCGACGATTACTTCTTCCACTTCATAGTCATCTTCCCAATCATAATCAGAACCCATGTTTGCCATAACAATATTGTCAATCATCTTAATGATTAAGAATAAACTATTTTCTTTAGAATCATGAAGATTAAGAACACCACTTCCGTCGGTATAGCTATCTCCGTAAACTTCTATGTTGTCAAGTAGATTATCTACAATACTCACAACTTTGCGAGCTAATTTGCCCTCATTGTTTATAAGATCCTTAACGACTTGAGGATAGTTTTCAAGATTCAAATCAACATGGAAATAACCGGAATATTTCTTTATGTTAGATAAATGCTTAGAACTAGTCATATTTTCGTTCAATCCGCCCTTAGTTGCCGCTTTTGCTACTTCTACATCAGACGTAAGAACCATAACTTCATCAGTAATCACAAGATAAAGGGGGAAATCGGCACTTTTAATGCGATGAAAATCTTCCCAAACCTCAACAAATTCTTCTATTTGAAGTAGATTGTCTTCGATATACTTACGATCTTTAATATCTGTTATTACAGTAAACAATGGAATTGTTTCATCATTGACTTTTTCTACTCCATAATCATATTCCCAGCCACCAATAGTCCAAGTAACTTCTAAATCTTTAGCAATTACATCTTCAATGGTATAACCTTTCAGAATTTGATTTTGAATATTCAATCCGACTTCGTCATAATAGTCTGTTAAAACCGTTTTACCTCTGTTTAATTCTTTTTTCTCGCTTTCACTTAAATGAGTAGAGAATGTACTGTAAGGAGCATCTACTTTTTTGCTGGGCGTTTTTAATATGTATCCCCAGCCAAGAGAAGTAACTTCCATTGTTTCAAATCCATGTATTCCTCCAAATATACTTCCATTGAAAGCTTTGAATAAATCTTCAATTTGGAAATCAAGTTCACTTTCAAGAAGTTTGAATATACGTCTAATATCTTTCTCTTCAGATAGGAATTCATAATAGTTTTCTAGATTTGCAGCTCCGGATAAGAATAATACATTATTTGCAGGAGCATATTTCAAGATTTTAGGATCGAAAG
>DAIPZW010000262.1:0-2684 GCA_036781965.1 Bacteroidales bacterium | reverse complement strand
TAAAGCCCTTAAGGGCTTTACCAATGCGATATTTATCAATTAATAATTATCTTTTTAACAACAGATTTTCCTGAATCCAAAGTTATTTGAATAATGTAATTTCCTTTTTCATATCCAGGTAAAGACAATTCTATATTATGGAATGCTTCTTTGTATTGATTTGAGTAATACATTCTACCTAAAACATCGAATATCTCAACCGACTTAATTGTATCTTCAAAAGTACTTATGTTTACATAATCCGAAGCCGGATTAGGATAAACTGTAACACTAGTCGTGTTGTTCACATTCTCTAAACTGCTTCCATCATAAGGTTTAACAGTCAAGTCGTCCATCATTATAATAGATGCTCCTAAACCTCCACACGAATGCAATGCCAAATGTCCGATATGATCTTCTTGAGCCGTATAATAAGCCTTGAAAATTTGATATTGAGGAGATTGTATTTGTAAATGACCTAAAGATTCAATGATTGCTGAATTATCGTAATCATCTAAAAGATAAACCTTCAATTCAGAAGGGATGCTTGAATAGGTTTCTGCTCTATAAGCGAAAGATACTTCATATTGTTTATCTTTTTCGAATTGAAAACAACAACTTACCATCCAATCATCCGGAGCTGTATAATATTCAACATCATAAGCATCAGCTAGGAAACCTTCGCCATTATATGAATAAGTTTGAGTTCCTGTGTAATCCATTGCCGGCATCCAAGTATAATATCCGGCACCATAAAGAACATATTCATCTTCAAAGTTCATGGTTGTTCCATAATCTTCAAAACCATCTACAAATGGCAGATCTTTTACTCGCTTGTTTTCCGTAACAATCATATTCTCGTTGTTATCCAGCTCAACTTCTCCTTCGTGAGAAATCATACCCTCAATCTTATATTTTCTATAACTTGACAAATCGGCTAAAGTAGAAAATGATAATTCTCTTTGCTCATTCGAACCAATCACTTCCGTAAATGTTTCTGTAACCCAACTACCATTATTGATACGATAGCTTGCAGTTATTTCACTTGTCGGTATCAGTGAGGCATTGCGAACAATAAAAGAGATAGGTTCTTCATTTGAAAGATTACAATTGTATGGAGCAATGATTTTATCAAGACTTAAATCAATAGGTCGTTCATAGTCTGTGTCTACTAGATAAAGGTCATCCACAAATAACATCCATTCATTCTTGACTTCTTTTACTATCTCGTCAGAGTAAATAACTAAACCTAAATACCAAACTCCCGAACTAGGCATCTTAAACTCTTCGCTGGAGAACAAGTCATATTCAGCTTGAGTATCCGGAACTACTAAAGGTCGAGTTGATTCAAGAGTTGTTTCTAATAAGACAATATGATCATCTAATAAATTTTGTTGATCAGTTCCTGCGATTAATTTGAAGTTCAATTTTTTATTGTTACCACTTAAAGTTGGGAATTTACGGAAAGCATAAAAGAAATCAACACGGTAATCCTTGGTATCGTCAAAAGAAAAACAAGGAGTAGCCAAATAAGCATCTTCTCCATTTGTTGGAGTACTTGATGAATATACTGATGCTGTTAAATAGGCATCGCCACTATTTGCCATAATAGGATTACTTCCTGTGCCAAACGGAGCATTTCCTCCTATACGTTCACTAATAAACCAACCAGATAAACCACTTTCAAAACCTGTTTCAAAAGGAGGTGTTTGCAATTCATGTTTAACAAATCCGGTCTGAGTACCATCATTTAAGTCATACATATCCTCTGAGCAATCAATAAAGGCTCGAATTGCCACCGTACCGGTATTGTATTCTGAAAATGGTAAAGCATTGCTTGTTAAGAAAACAAGAGATTCACCCGGATTGATTGTTTGAGTAACTGTTTCAGAGTAGAGCTGAGAAAAAGACGTTTCTTCATGTCCATGTTCATCATCAATCAATCCTTGACATTGATAATATACTTTAAAGTTACTAATTGGCTGTGAACCTAAATTGTCTATAGCTACTGTGATACATTTATCTCCAATATCACAAGTTGAGGCTGTAAAGCCGGTAATTGAAGAAACAGCCAAGTCATAATCAAATGACTTTACTTGAGGACCTGTTATATTATCCAGAGATAATGAAATTCCTTCTGTATTAGGATATTTTGTGTGGCGAAAAGCGATGTAAATAGTTTCTCCTACATAATCACCTAAAGGAATGATTCGAGTTTCATTGGCATAAGTACCTTTGAATTCTACTTCATCTAGTAATATTGTAAAATCTTCTATAGCATAGCTTGTTGTCGAAAGATATACTCGTCCTTCATGTGGTCTTCCTTCAAAAGAACCCACCCAATAGCTTAGTTCATCGCTTGCGTTTTCTATATATAAAGGAGGAGTTATCAGCCAATTGTCCGGGTCAAGATCATCAAAGAGCCACACATAAGATGAAGCAGATAATGTTTGAGCTCCGGTGGCATCTACTGCTCCGTTTGCTGAAACTGCCCAAGCTCTTCCATCCCCATCATGGTCTATATTCCGCCAACCATAAGGAGGAAACTGTTGTTCTGCTTTATTAAAGTTTTCATTTAGGTATCTTACCTCTTGTGCACTTAGTACAAAAGGAATGCAAATAAGCAATGCAATTATTATACGTTTCATGTTATTTATTTTTAAAGTTATTTTAGTCATAGTTGTTATTTTGGGGATAATTCTCTT
>DAIPZW010000261.1:0-2686 GCA_036781965.1 Bacteroidales bacterium | reverse complement strand
ACTTTTCCTGCCAATGTTAAATTATTATCTGCCGTAAACAAGGTAGATACGCTGATCATCAATGGAACTGAATGCGAACCTTACTTAACGGACGATCATACCTTGATGTTACTTAAAGGAGAAGAAATCTTAGTTGGCACTTCTATCCTAATGAAAGCCATCGGCGTTAAGAAAGCCTATATAGGAATAGAAAACAACAAGCGGGATGTGATTGAATATCTTAAAAAGCCAACAAGTTCTTCCTATTCGGGAATAGAAGTCGTAGCTTTGCAAGAAAGATACCCTCAAGGGGGAGAAAAACAATTGATAGATGCTTTGATGGGTCGTCAAGTTTCTTCGGGAAAATTACCAGCCGATGTAGGTTGCGTAGTACAAAATGCAGGAACTGCCTTTGCAAGTTACGAAGCGGTACAAAAGAATAAGCCTTTAGTAGAAAGATTAATCACGATTACAGGACCTATTGCTACGAATCCATGTGATTGTAAAATAAGAATAGGAATGTCTGTACGTCATATATTGGAATACTTCAATACCGACCTTTCTTCTATCGGCAAAATCATTGCAGGCGGGCCTATGATGGGAAAAGCGTTGGCAAACTTTGATGTTCCTTTGACAAAAGGTATATCCGGCTTACTACTTTTACCTCCTGAACAATCATTAAGGCAAGGAACTAGAGCATGTATCCGGTGTGGACAATGCGTTGAAGCTTGTCCTATGGGATTAGTACCTACGCAACTGATGACTTTCACTTTTTATAAAGATTGGGATAAAGTAGAAAAGTTTCGTGCTATGGATTGTTTGGAATGTGGCTCTTGTTCTTATGTTTGTCCCTCTACCCTTCCCTTAGTTGATTTTGTTCGCCAGGGAAAGAAAACGGTATTATCAATTATACGCAATCGGAAGTAATGGAAAATAAAGAAAATAAATTAGTAGTATCGCCTTCTCCTCACATACATAGCGGAGATTCGGTTGAAAAGAAGATGTATGGAGTTATCTTTGCCCTAATACCTGCATTTTTAGTTTCCTTGGTTTACTTTGGATTAGGCGCATTGATCGTTACTGTCGTATCGGTTCTTTCATGTATTTTATTTGAATACTTGATTCAACGATATATCTTAAAAACACCAACAACTATTAAAGATGGTTCGGCTATCATAACCGGAGTATTATTAGCGTTCAATCTTCCTTCTAACTTGCCGATTTGGATTATTATGATAGGAGCTTTGGTAGCTATTGGAGTTGGTAAGCTTTGTTTCGGAGGATTAGGACGAAATATCTTTAATCCTGCATTAGTAGGACGGGTATTCTTATTAATATCCTTTCCTGCTCAAATGACTGTATGGCCTAAACCGGGTATATTCCCGATGGAATATTTAGATGCTACAACCGGAGCTACGACATTAGGTATGATTCAAAAAGTATCCGAGTTCTCTTCTCTTTTCTTAGGGAATATGGGAGGAAGTTTAGGGGAAGTAAGTGCTTTTGCTCTCCTTTTAGGATTTGTTTTTATGCTTTGGAAGAATATCATTCGCTGGCATATCCCTGTTATAACAGTTGCCACCGTTTTTCTCTTTACAGGAATGATGCATTTAATAGACCCAACGGTTTATGCATCTCCATTTGTTCATATTCTTTCAGGAGGATTGTTATTAGGAGCTATCTTTATGGCTACGGATTATACCACTTCTCCATTAACCGTTAAAGGACAAGTTATCTATTCCGTAGGTATCGGTCTTATTACCTCAGTAATCCGCCTGTGGGGAGCTTATCCCGAAGGAGTTTCCTTCGCCATATTAATCATGAATGGTGTTACACCTTTATTAAATAGTTATATACAACCTAAAAGATTTGGAAAGGAGATAAAACGATGAGCAAAAAAAATTCCACCTTAAAAAATATGTTTCTTTCACTATTCCTGATTTGTATAGTGGCAGGAGCTTTACTTTCTTTAGTGAATGAACTAACTAAAGACCCTATCGAACAAGCAAGAAAACAGAAATTAGAAAATGCTATTGCCTTAGTCGTTCCGGGATTTGACAATGATCCTTCGACTGAAATGTATAAAGTAGCTGTTCAAGAAAATGATTCGGCAACTATCTATCCCGCCAAAAAAGAAGGAAAGCTTATCGGCTATGCAATAGAGACTTCTACGATGGATGGATTTAGCGGAGAAATAAAAATAATAACCGGATTAGACACTTCGGGCAAGATTATTAATTATTCCGTGCTTAGCCATGCCGAAACTCCGGGCTTAGGAGATAAAATGGATTCTTGGTTCAAGACAGATAAGAATAAACAAAGCATCTTGGGTCGGGATTTATCCAAAGGAGAATTAAAAGTTTCTAAGAAAGGAGGCGATGTAGATGCGATTACTGCTGCAACTATTTCTTCTGTAGCCTTTTTAGATGCTGTAAATAAAACTTATAAAACCGTATTTGGAGAAAATTCGGACGGAAATACAGAAACGGAAACAGATATTAACTCCGGTGCAACGACAGATGCTAATTCCGGAGCAACTAATGCAGGAGAATGATGAAAGAGAACTTAAAAATACTTACCAACGGGATTATAAAAGAAAATCCCGTATTCGTATTGATGTTGGGAATGTGTCCGGTATTAGGGACAACCACTTCAGCACTGAATGGATTAGCGATGGGATTAGCAACTACTTTCGTTTTAATATGTT
>DAIPZW010000260.1:0-2707 GCA_036781965.1 Bacteroidales bacterium | reverse complement strand
TTTTGCCAAAGTTTAGGAGAAAAATCCACTTTCATTAACAGAATCAAGGTCAATAAAAGGGGAGGGAATTGCTTCATTTTCTTCGTCTTTCAGTTCAATTCGGATAGGATTTCTTTCATCTTCCGACAAAAATCGGTCTATTAAATCCTGATGTTGCATGGGTTTGACGTCTTTTTCCTCTTTATTATTGTCTTCGCTTAATAAATAGGAAAGATAATCGGAAGTGGCTTTCTCCTTATTACTTAGCTTTTCTTCTTTATCAGCCAAAATTGTTTTCTCCGGTTTATCTTTCAAGAAGAAATCTATCAAATCAAAGCCGGAAGGGCTAGATTCTTCTTCCGGAGCATTTAATGCTTGTATGCGTAAAGGAGAAAAGAAATCTTCTTCCATCAAGAAAAATAATTTACTCCTATCGGATAGATAACATGCCGTTTTTTTCAGAGTAGGAGAGACTTGTGTGTCTTTCAAAGTTTGAAGATTCAATAAATAAAGCAGTCGTGCTGTTTGGAAATAGGGATATTCTTTTAAAAGAGTTTCTAATTCGGAAAGACTTGTTTCCGAAAAAGGAGTGGTTCGTTTGATTAAATCAATAATATTTTCAGCACGCATATATTACCAACTAGCTACTGTTTCATTATAAATCATATCTACTAATTCTTTACATATCTCTTGACAAAGAGCATCTTCGTTTCCTCCGTCCAGTGTATCGGTTTCCCGTTCTGCACTGAAAGTTCTATCGACACTTAACTTAGGTTCTTTGTGATTCTCATAATTTACCCGAACCGTAATTGTTAATTTGGAACGAGAAGCATAAGCATCTTCAGTTACTGCAACGCCTACAATATTATAACCGGTAATTTCTCCGGTAATATCAATATCTCCATTGTTAGAAACTTGTCTCAGACGTGTTTGATTGATAAAACGATCAACAAGTTCCTGATCCAGCATCTGAGATAGGAGAGGATTTACCAAAGCTGCCCGATTGGGGAATTCAGCTATGGAAATTGTTTTTATAAGATCATAATTAATAGTTCCACCTTCGAAACGATAAGAAACAGAACAGGAGTTTAAAAGAAAACCGGTCAGTAAAAGGGTTATACTCAAGTAATAATGAAGTCTGTTTTTTGCTTTTTTATTCCAAGCCATATTCTTTTATTTTTCTATATAGGGTGCGTTCCGAAATTTTCAGTTCTTGTGCCGCATTTCTCCGTTTTCCGTTATTTCTATCCAAGGCTTTTTTGATCATATCCTTTTCAACTTCCTCCAAAGATAAGAATTTTTGTTCGGTTTCCGGTTCGTCTTCTTTCACTTCCGCCACCTCATCTACATATTCTATAGGAGGAGTATAAGAAGGAAGGGAGGGATGAAGCGTTACGCCGGTCGTTTCGGCAGGAGTAGCCAATGGCGATTGGGTTTTATTGAGCATTTCGGGTACTAACTTCTTCAATTCGTTAATATCTCGCTGCATATCAAACAATATTTGATACAGAATTTCCCGTTCATTATTGAAAACACGCTGATCCGAACCACTATTTGAAATCAACGCCGGAAGAATTTCTACATCTGCATGGACTAAATAAGTTTTCAAGGTTTCTGCATTTATTTCCCTTTCTTGTTCGATGATAGACATCCGTTCGGTAATATTTTTCAACTCCCTGATATTTCCCGGCCAACGGTATTTTATTAATACTTGCTTGGCATCTTCCGTCAAATGAATGGAAGGCATGCGGTATTTGTCGGCAAAGTCCGCAGCGAACTTACGAAAAAGTAAATAAATATCCTCTTGTCTATCTCTCAAAGGGGGTACATTGATAGGAACCGTATTCAAACGATAATAAAGGTCTTCTCGAAACTTACCGTTACGTATTGCGCGTAACAAATCAACATTCGTCGCTGCCACTATACGCACATTGGTTTTCTGTACTTTAGATGAACCGACCTTGATAAACTCGCCATATTCCAATACGCGTAATAAGCGGGCTTGCGTAGCCATTGGCAATTCGCCTACTTCATCCAAAAAGATAGTTCCTTTATCTGCACCTTCAAAATATCCTTTTCTGTCAGATAAAGCTCCAGTAAAAGAGCCTTTTTCATGCCCAAACAGTTCCGAGTCTATCGTACCTTCAGGGATAGCTCCACAATTTACAGCTATATAAGGACCGTGTTTACGAGCCGAATTCTGATGAATAATTTGAGGAAAAGATTCTTTCCCTACACCGCTTTCTCCTGTAATCAGAACAGTCAAATCAGTTGGCGCAATCAACAGCGACTTTTCTATTTCGCGATTCAATAAAGGGCTATTGCCTATAATGCCGAAACGTTGTTTTACTTGTTGTATGTCTATCATAATTACTTATACAAAATTTCTTTAATAGTTTTATATTAAAGTCTAATCTTATGGGTATAACCTTTTGAACAAAAGGCTTTAAGCGGAATATTTCAGCGATAGAGGTAACGAATTGGCAACCGTGCCTAATTCTGCGTTTTGCGCTGCATTTCCTCAAATAACTCGCCACAAATTTAGCGTTTTATTTTGAATATTCATTGAAATAAGTGAGTTATTTTTTATTGCCGATGCAATGATGTTTGCCAAACCCACGGCGGTAGAAGTTATTCTCGTGCCGTTGGTTATTCCCGTGGGCTTCCGCCCTTCAAACGGCTGGGAAGCCATGAGCGGGAAATAACCGACATAGGCGCGGGAAATAAC
>DAIPZW010000259.1:0-2709 GCA_036781965.1 Bacteroidales bacterium | reverse complement strand
GTGTCGCTATTAAGTTCAAGCATTATGCTGCTTAATTTTGCTTAGTTACTTATCTATAATCGCAGGCCTACTGGGTGGTTTTTTTAGTGCAATTGGCGTTGCTTTTACAGTATTAACAGGAGGCGCCGGAGCTATTGTTTTAATTATCTTAACTGTATTATTCACTATTGCGAATATTATCGGTCTTGTCCTATTTATTCAAGGATTAGGTGAATTTATGCCTTTATTAGCTAATCAGGATACTAATTCTGTTGGAAAGATTCGCACAGCCGCAATCTTAAATATTGTGGGTGCTATTTTAGCTGTTATTCCTGTTATATCTCTAGCCGGAGTAGTTCTAAACATTATTGCTTTTATCTTGATGATAATGGCTTATTCGGCATTAAAGAGTTCTCCTTCTTTCCCAACTAAAGCTCGCGAAGGAGCAGATAAACTTTTCAATGCTATGATCTTGAATATTATTGCAGCAGTATGTGTTATTATTCCTGTAATTGGTTGGATCGCTGCTTTTGTACTTAGAATCATCGCAATCGTATTTACAATAAAAGGTTGGGCTATGGTAAGAGACTCTGATCCTTATATTGATGCTGATAGAGTTGAAGTTGTAAAAATCGAAGTTGAAATGTAATCAGATATTATATCAATAAAAAAAGGTTATCCAAATGGATAACCTTTTTTTATTTTTCAAAGAACTAAGAATTACTCAGCAACTACTTCTGGAGTTTCAACTACTTCTTCTGGAGCTACTTCTGGCTCAACAGGCTCAATAGTTTCTTCTACTTGTTCTACTGGAGTTTCTTCTACGTCTTGTCCTTCTGTTTTTGCTTCTTTGTTGCAAGCAGTGAAACTTACTGCTAATGCGAAAGCTGCGAATAATACTAACTTTTTCATTTTTTTAATAATTAAAACGGGTTGAATAATAAATTCATTTTTCATTAACGAAAAATCTCGGCAAAGATAGAAATAAAATCCTAAATGCAAAAAAAAACCTAATAAAACATGAAAATCTATCTCTTTTCTACTCTAATTCTTATTATTTATACAAATATCTTTTTATACTTTTCTTAGGTGTTTTCTCAAATTCATTGGGATAGAGCTGTATCTCGGCAATCTTTTCATAAGAAGCAAGCATCTCATTTACATTCTTTTTACTTTCTTCCATCATTAAAACTAATTCATCGTGCGAGAGTCCTGTGGAATCAGCTTCATCATAATCGGGATATACCAAAGCGACTAACTTATTATTCCTTTCTATTACTAGACTTTCCAAGACAAAAGGCAAGTTGTTTATTTTTGCTTCTATTTCTTCGGGATAGATATTTTGACCATTCGCTCCTAATATCATACTCTTAGAGCGTCCTCTGATAAAGAGATTATTATCTTTGTCCAAAGTCCCTAAATCGCCGGTTTTGAGCCAACCATCTTCAGTGAAAGCTTCTTTAGTGGCTTCTTCATTCTTATAATAACCGAGCATTACGTTCTGTCCGCGCACCTGAATCTCCCCTGCAATATTATCAGGATCGGAAGAATCGATACGAGCTTCCATACAAGGTAAAATTTTACCGCAAGAACGAGGAACAAATTCCTCTACTCTTGCAAAACTAATTAGAGGTGCACATTCAGTCATCCCATATCCTACAGTAACAGGGAATTTAATTTTCAAAAGAAAGTCTTCTACCTCTGCATTCAAGGGAGCTCCTCCAATAATCAACTGAGTAAAGACTCCTCCAAAAGAATTGATTAGTTTTTTTCTTATTTGAGCATACAATTGTTGATCCAACAAAGGCACACTCATGGCCAATTTCATGGGGCGTTTATTGATTGCCGGAAGAATTACCTTACGATAAATTTTCTCCAAAACAAGAGGAACTGAGATGATCAGCGCCGGTTTTATGTTTTCAAAGGCTTGAAGTAAAATTTTCGGCGAAGGCGTTTTGCCTAATAAGTAAACATCGCAACCCGCCGATAGCGCATAAAGAAATTCAAAGGCAGCTCCATAAGTATGTGCCAATGGAAGAAAAGAAAGCATACGGTCGCGCGGTTGAAGACGAAAAGCATCTCTGGCAGTAGTCATATTGCCCGACAGATTCTTCCCCATAATCATCACTCCTTTACTGAAACCTGTGGTTCCGGAAGTATAATTTAAGACAACTATTTCATTATCTGATCGATCGATATAGTGAATACTTTCGGATGTAAAACCTTGAGGGAAACGTTGGTCAAACAGGTTGTCCAATTTCGCGTTTATAACGTTCAATTGTTCGTCGTTTCGCTGGAAAAGCAGATGATAATCAGTCAAAGAAAAGGCTCCTTTCAGCTTGGGAAGTTTTTCTTCTTCCAAATTTTCCCATATTTGATCAGAAGTAAACAAGAGAACCGATTCGGAATGATTCACAATATGATGCATATCATTCGGATTGAAATCTTGAAGAATAGGAACGATCACTGCACCATAAGTAACGGTTGCCAAAAAGGCTATACACCAACGGGTGTTATTTTTGCCTACCAAAGCAATCTTATCTCCCTCTTTCACTCCGCTTTCTTCGAAAAGAATATGCAGTTTTTGTATTTCTTTGGCTATTTCTCCATAGGAGAAACGAGTATTTGTAGCATAATCCGATAAGGCTGGATAATCAAAATAAGTTTTGAATGCTACTTCATAAAGCTTAATAAAATTTTCTTTCTCCATTGCGCGTTTTTAGTTGTTTG
>DAIPZW010000258.1:0-2721 GCA_036781965.1 Bacteroidales bacterium | reverse complement strand
TGTTGAACCTAAGGTGTCGTTTGAAGAAATAGATGCTATTAAGGCTCGATTGAGAGACTTTACAGAACAAGTTACTAAGGGCGAAAAAGAATTTTCTACGCTAGCCCTATTGTATTCTGAAGATCCGGAGTCTTCTAAAAGAGGAGGAGAATTAGGCTTTTTAGGTAAGAACTATTTACTTCCGGAGTTTGCTAATGTTGCATTTAATCTTACAGATCCTAAAAGGGTTTCAAATATTGTTGAAACAGAATATGGTTTTCATATTATTCAATTGATAGAAAAGAGAGGAGACCGGATTAACTGCCGGCATATTTTGTTGCGTCCGGAAGTGTCTGAAAGTGAAATGAATGAAGCTATGGTCAAGATGGATTCGTTATATACAGACTTGTCTGATGCTAAGTTTACTTTTGAAGAAGCTGCTACATTCGTTTCCTATGATAAAGATACTCGTAACAATAAAGGTTTAATGGTGAATGCGAATTTTGAAGGAGATAATCACGGTACTCCCCGTTTTGAAATGCAAGAGCTACCCCAGGAGATAGGTAAGGTTGTCTTTAATATGCAGGTAGGAGAAATCTCCAAGCCTTTTAAAATGATTACCAATAAGCAGAAAGAAGTAGTCGCTATTGTGAAGTTGAGAGCGCGTACGGAGAGTCATAGAGCAAACTTGTCTGATGACTATCAAGCATTAAAAACAATCGTTGAAGCTAAGAAGCGAGAAGAATTGTTAAACGACTGGATTGCGAAGAAACAAAAAACCACATATGTCCGTATTGGTGAAGGTTGGCGTAATTGCGATTTCCAATTTCCGGGATGGGTAAAAGAATAAATGTGAAGAATAGACCATTGTTATTAATTTTCTTTTCTTTTCTTGTTTCTTACTCTTTAGCACAGGAACAAGATACAATACCTCCTCAAACAACCTCTGTTTATTTGGAGCATGCAGATCTGTTATCTTTTGATAAAGATATAAATCTGGATGCGCAAATTTTGAGAGGAAACGTTTGTTTTCGTCATGATAGTTCTTATATGTACTGTGATAGTGCATATTATTATGAAGAAAAAAATTCTCTCGAAGCTTTCAGTAATGTAAGAATGGAGCAAGGAGACACCCTCTTTGTTTATGGTGATTACCTTTTTTATGATGGAAATACTCAATTAGCTCGTTTGAGGAATGATGTGAGAATGGTCAACAAAGAGGTTACCCTATATACCGACAGTCTTAACTATGATAGAGCAGTTAACATCGGTTATTATTTTGATGGCGGACGGATTGTTGATGAAGAAAACATACTTTCGTCCTTTTTTGGGAAATATTCTCCTGATACAAAAATGGCGGTGTTTAATGATAGTGTGAAGCTTGAAAACCCTCAGTTTACACTATTCTCAGATACATTAGAATATAGTACTTACTCCAAGATCGCTACGATATTAGGTCCTTCGGTGATCGTTTCAGACAGTGGGACGATTAATACCTCAAGAGGCTGGTATGATACTGTTGCTGACAAATCATTGCTGCTGGACCGTTCGCAGGTGCTCTCAGGTAACCGTATTTTAACCGGAGACTCTATTGCTTATGATAAAATACTTGGCTTTGGTGAAGCCTTTGGAAATATGAGCATTCGTGATACGGCTCAGATGGTCATACTTGAAGGAAACTATGGTTTTTATAATGAATTGACAGAGTATGCTTTTGCTACCGATAGTGCTCGTTTTCTTGAATATTCAAAAGGAGATACTTTATATCTTCACGCTGATACGCTGGAAATGACTACTGTTGATTCTTTGTACAGGGAAGTTAAGGCGTTTTATGGTGTTCGCTTTTTTAGAACAGATATGCAAGGTGTATGTGATTCTTTGCAATTCAATACGCGGGATTCTGTTTTATATATGTTTAGAGATCCTATTCTTTGGAATGAGCAATATCAGATACTTGGAGATACTATTCTCGTATTTATGAATGATAGTGCGATTGATTATGCACATGTGAAGGAGTATGCTTTTGCTTCTCAGTATTTGGATTCTACTTATTATAATCAATTAAAAGGCAGTGATTTGAAAGCTTACTTTGAAGGGCAGGTTGTGAAGCAAATAGATGTTGCCGGTAATGCGGAATCTATCTTCTACCCGCTTGAAAGTGATGGGGCGATGGTCGGATTGAATGAGTCAAAGAGTGGATTTCTGAGTATATGGTTAAAAGAGAATAAGCTTGATCGTCTAAAAATCTGGCCAACTCCTGTAGGAAGTTTAACACCTATACCGGATTTAAGTCCTGAGCAAAAAACGTTGAAAGATTTTAAGTGGTATGATTACTTGCGTCCAAAGGGGAAAGATGATATTTTTACGGTTCATATTCGAGAAGCAGAAACTGATAAACCCAGAAGAAGTAATAAATTTGTACATTAGTAGCTAAGTTTAAAAAAATAAAAAAAGTCCCGGAATTTCCGGGGCTTTTTGCAATCGATTAATACTTATCTTTCACCTCAAAATCGCTGTAGAGATCTACCAGTGGTTCGTCCACCGTTAATTTGGTACCAGCGTATGCATCGTTGTAGCTGGATTCTTTGAGCTTAAAGCGAAAAACAATATCGCTGAGGATTTTGGCTTGAGCCGACATTTCTTCCGAAGCGGCGGCCGATTCCTGCGAGGTGGCCGAATTGGATTGCACCACGGTAGAAATCTGATTGACTCCCTGATTGATCTCGGTGATTGCAACGTTCT
>DAIPZW010000257.1:0-2745 GCA_036781965.1 Bacteroidales bacterium | reverse complement strand
CTTCCGTAGTTGGAACTATATCATAAGGTCTTTGTTTGATAAGTGCCAAGAGCCCTGCATCAGCCAAAGCGATTTTTATTGATTCAGAAGTAAGACTTTTTACTTCTTTCTTTCCAAAATCTAAATATTCCTGTTTTTCGTCCGCTTGAATAACGATATCAAGGATTTTACGTTTCTCGCCACGATTAACGGCTTGTACTTCACCGCTTACAGGCGAGACAACTTTAATCTCGGGACGATTCTTATCATATAAAACAGGGGAACCTGCCTGCACTTTATCTCCAACTTTCACAGCTACTTTAGAATAAAATCCTGAATAATCGTCAGGAAAAACAGAATAAAGAGAAGATGCCACAATGGGTCTTATTTCTTCCCATGCTTTTCCTTTCAAATGAATGTCCAGCCCTTTCTTTATTTTAATTAATTGAGCCATATATATTAATGAATTGTTGTTTCAATCGGTTTGTCTCATTCGATGGTCATTTCACCGGCTAATGATTTGCCCATTTTCTCTTTAATGACATCTAAATTAGATTCATTGCCGAAAAGGTACATTATCTTAGCGATGGCAGCCTCTGTAGTAATATCAAATCCCGAAACAACGCCGGTTTTCTTTAATGCCACTCCCACTTGATAACGATCCATCATCACGGTTCCCATTGCACATTGAGTTACATTAACAATAAAAATCCCTCGTTCTACTGCTTCTTTTATTATATCTAAAAACCATTCTTCCGAAGGAGCATTTCCGGCACCGTAAGTCTGTAATACTATTCCTTTTAAGTCAGAAATATTAAGTATTGACTTTAATATATTTCCCGATATACCCGGAAATAGTTTGATTACCGTAACATTTGGGTCTAAATCATAATGAAATTTCACAGGCTGAGTATAATCCGGCTTATGTATCAAGTCATATCGATAGCGGATATAGGTTCCTGCTTCCGCCAATACAGGATAATTATAAGAATGAAAAGCTTTAAAATTGTCTGTATTGATTTTAGTCGTACGGTTTCCTCTCATCAATACATTTTGAAAGAACACGCATACTTCCGGAACAGAAGCTTTTCCTTCAGGATCCTTATCTACTGCAATTTCTAAAGCTGTGATCAAATTTTCTTTACCATCCGTACGGATTTTTCCTACAGGCAGTTGAGAACCGGTTAGGATAACCGGCTTAGTTAAGTTTTCTAACATGAAACTTAAAGTAGATGCCGAATAAGCCATCGTATCTGTTCCATGAAGAATAACGAAACCATCATATTTATCATAATTGTCTTCAATTACATGAACGATTTCCAGCCAACAAGAAAGGTTCATATCCGAAGAATCAATAGGATTGTCAAATTGATAAGTGTCGATAGTAAACATCAACCGGTTCAATTCGGGAACATATTGCCGCAAATGAGCAAAATCAAACGACTTCAGCGACCCGGTTTCCTCATCTTCTATCATTCCGATAGTTCCACCGGTATAAATTAACAGCACAGACGCACTCTGATCTACCATAAAGATACTAATCCTAGTAAATTATTAAAATAAGCAATGGTTTTTGCGACACAAAGATATATATTTATTCGATTAAACTAGACATTCAAATTACTTTTTTGCGAGATTTTTTTACCTTTGTTTCCTTAATATATAGAACTAGTGCTTATGATTTGTTTTCCGAACGCTAAAATAAACCTTGGACTGGATATTGTTTCAAAGAGAAATGATGGTTATCACAACATCGAAACTGTTTTTTATCCTATCCCCTTAAAAGATGCTTTGGAAATAGTTCCATCTGAGAAAACAGTCTTTATCCCCAGCGGTTTATCCATTCCGGGCGATACGAAATCTAACTCTGTGATAAAGGCGATGGAGGTATTTTCGGAAAGACAAAAGCTATCCCCTATTGAAATCTATTTATTGAAAAAAATACCTTTCGGAGCCGGATTGGGAGGCGGTTCTTCCGACGCTGCTTTTATGCTAAAATTATTAAATGACTATACGCAAGCCCGTTTTTCAGACGAAGAATTAGAAGAGATGGCAGCAACTATCGGTGCGGACTGTGCATTTTTTATTAAAAACAAGCCGGTTTTCGCCGAAGGGATTGGAAATATTCTCACATCTGTTAAACTATCCCTTGAAGGCTATTATTTAGCATTGATTCACCCCGAAATCCACGTTTCAACCCAGGAAGCCTATGCTAAGACCAAACCACAGCAACCCAAACAAAGCATAAAAGAAATTATTAGCCTTCCCGTTGCGGAGTGGAAAGGTTTATTGAAAAATAATTTTGAAGAAAGTGTCTTTATGCAATATCCTGCTATCGGCAAAATTAAAGAAATGCTTTATCAAAAAGGAGCGCTTTACGCATCTATGACGGGTTCGGGTTCTTCTGTCTTTGGAATTTTTGATTACGAGCCTCAAGCTTTTGAGGGATACAAACATAATTTCATATTCAAGATTTAAGATTAAAGATTTTTTTTTTGTTATTGCAGACTTGATTCGCAATCTAGAGATAAACAGGCTTCGAAGAAGCCTGTTTATGGGCTAACTTTCTTTCTTCATTTTGTCTTGACACAAAACGAAGCAAAAAGCTACACTAAACTTATGTTTACCAATAAATTTACGTCTTCGACGCTTGAAAATAAACATTACACATTAAACACTAAACATTTTCTTTCTCCCTTCTCCTTGTTCCTTTATGCTATCTAATATGTTGTTTAACAATATATTAGACATACTCCAAAATATAAC
>DAIPZW010000256.1:0-2756 GCA_036781965.1 Bacteroidales bacterium | reverse complement strand
TCTATAGTTGATTCGTATGAAGCAGTTTGCTGTATATTGCTTCTATAGAGACTATCTAACCTGTGTAAAGTGCTGTGATTTGCAGAATGGCAAGAATTAAATAGATAGAGTATGGAATATGTTGTTTGCTAAATTTAGAGTTTGGTGCCACTATCTACATTAGACAAAGCCACAAACAGCAACAGGATTTTTTGACTATTAGCAATGATTATTTATGCTTTTCTTCGTAGTGGAAACTAAAAACACAGTAAAAAACATCAGACTTTGACGCCACACACATCCAAATCAGTGCCAAACACTGCCACCTCATTTTAAAACCATTGCAGACTGATAGATTCTATTTTACTTCGCAGTAGAATTGAAAAATCAGTAATATATAACGATATGGAAATTGTAAATGTAGAAGAAAAAACATTTGAGGCAATGCTCTCGGTATTCGAGGATTTTACCAAACGTATGGAACATCTTTGTCACCTGTATGGGGATAAAGATATGGGTGAATGGTTGGATAATCAGGATGTGTGTCAGCTTTTGAACATTTCGAAAAGGACATTACAAACGCTTCGGGATAATGGAACGCTGGCATATACACAGATTAGCCACAAGACGTATTACAAGCCTGCTGACGTAGAACGGATTATTCCGGTGGTGGAAGAGAAGCGGAGACAGGCAAGCTACAAGAAAGGGAGACAATTATAAGTACAATTTAAACAGATATTTTTATGAGCAACGAGTTAATTACCAAAGAGAACAACGAAAGAGTAAAATCATTTTTTCTTTCAATGGAATCCCTTGTGTCGACTTTGGAAGGATTATTTATCAATCGAAAGCCAAGTCTTCGAGGAGAGAGTTTCTATACGGATAAGGAGTTGTCGAAGAAGTTAAAATTGAGTCCTCGTACTCTTCAGGACTACCGAAACGAGGGACGGATTCCATATATCAAGCTGGGTGGTAAAATCCTTTATCGAGCATCGGATGTTGAGAAACTATTGGAAGATGGGTACAAGGAGAGTTGGAAATAGTCACCTATCTCATCGACTCTAACTACAACACCAATATTATTTTTTCTTTTTTATCCGGTAACTTTTTACTTACAGGGAGAGAATAAATTAGACAAAGCTTTCTGATAAGAAACCCGACAGGGCACGGCTTTGACGTTTTATTCTCTTCCTGTTTCTTTGTGAACGGATAAATAAGAAAATCCTTAATCCATAGTCTATCCAATTGAGAATTTACCATTCACACCTTCCATATCTCGCATAATGCTTTTATCCAACACTTTTGCATAGTGCCGGGTCATCTTCGTATCGGAATGTCCCAGCATTTTTGCTACGTTTTCGATGCTGACACCGTTGGCGAGGCACACAGACGTGGCATATGAGTGCCTTCCGGTATGGCTCGAGATTTGTTTCTCAATTCCGCATATATCAGCCAGTTCCTTCAAGTAAGCATTAAGTTTCTGATTACAAGGTACCGGGAATAATGTCCCTCTGCGGATACATTCCGGATGACTCTGATATCGTTCCATAATTTGTTGAGCCACATCTATTAATGGAATGTTACACATATTATTGGTTTTCTGCCGTTTTTTACGAATCCACAGTTTGCCATTATTGTCCGTAGCAATATGTTCTCGTTTCAAACCCTTAACATCCGAATAACTGAGACCGGTCATGCATTGGAAGACAAAGATATCACGAACAACGGCAAGTCGTTCTATAGAGATTGGTTTATCAATTATCCGTTGAATCTCGGAATCTTCCAGAAAATCGCGTTCCACTTCATCCAGAGTAAACTTAATATTGGCAAACGGGTCTTTGGTTATGTACTCATTAGCTAAAGCAATACGAATAATCTTCTTGAAATTTTTCAGATACTTCGTTGCTGAATTATGCGAACAGTTTCGCTCAGTTTTCAGATAAAACTCGTAATCCGTAATGAACTTATGGTTCACATCAGCAATGGGAATATCATCCTTCCTGTAGTTGAACTTGATAAAATTAGCCGTGTGCTTCAAGGAAGTTTCATACCGTTCTACTGTTGCCGGAGCCATATCTTTTCCGGCTAATTTATGGCAACGTTCGTTGTGCTCCCGGAAGACATCAAGCAACATAATAGTAGGAGCTTGATCTCGGCCATGATAACGATCGATAATTTTTTTCGCTGTAATCGTTTCACGGTCGAATTCCATCTCACGATAGATTTGCATAATACGCATACGAATAGTATCCAAACGAAAGTTTAACTCTTGACTTTCACGAGTGTCCCCGATTAGTCTTTCGGCAATGGAATTCCAATTTTCGGGTTTAACCTTGAGACTGATAGATGTCTCGCAACGTTGACCGTTTACGGTAACTCTCAAAAACACAGGCATATCACCCGACCTTGTAACCCTTGATTGCTTGGTCACGAATAGGATTTTGAATGTCATTCTTTTCATACTTTTACTACTTTTAATTAGAATTCAAAAGTATGAAATGCTGGCGAAAAATGGGCTATGCAAAACACTGCAAGATGCTGAATAACAACCCAATAATCTTAATTCGGGGACATTTTTCGGTTTTTATAAAACGTCCCCGAATTTGTCCGTGAAAAGTGCCTAAAACCACTATTTTTTGCATTGTCCCCAAAAACAAAAATCCCTGTAAATATCTAATTTACAGGGATTTTCTTGATTTTGCTTTGTCTCTTGGCGGAGAGAGAGGCTCTTGAACCTATACTTTCAAGAAATATCATAAAATCGCAAATCACTGATA
>DAIPZW010000255.1:0-2849 GCA_036781965.1 Bacteroidales bacterium | reverse complement strand
ATACATATTTAAATATTTTATTAGAATTATAGTCCTTGAGCATAAGTTAAATGTTAATGTAACTCTACCACCACCGGGCAATGATCGGAAAAATTTATTTCCGGCAGTATGCTTGCATGTTTTAATCGTTCTTTCATGCTATCGGTTACAATATGATAATCTATTCTCCAGCCGAGATTTTTTTCTTTAGCTTTAGAACGGAAACTCCACCAGCTATATTGTTCAGGCTCTTGATTAAATTCTCGAAAAGAATCGATATAGCCCAAATTTATTAGCTCATCAAACCAATTACGTTCTTCGGGTAAGAAGCCGGAAGTCTTTTCGTGTCGCTTCGGATTATTGATGTCTATCGCCTTGTGGCATATATTATAATCTCCGCATATAACTAAATTCGGACGTTCCTTACGTAGTTCTGTCAAATACTTAGTAAATTCTTCTAAAAATTGCATCTTTATGGCTTGGCGAGTATCGCCCATGCTGCCGGAAGGGATATATACGCAAACCACCGTAGTATCTCCAAAATCTGCTCTAATTACTCGACCTTCAGAATCGAATAAAGAATGATTCATCCCGATACTATAAAAGTCAGGTTTCTTTTTGCTGAAAATAGCTACGCCGCTATATCCTTTTTTCTGAGCCGAATGAAGAAGATTGTGTTCGTAGCCTAAACTACTAAAGGTAATTGTGTCGATTTGTTCGGGTTGAGCTTTGGTTTCTTGCAGGCATAGAATATCCGGACTTTCAGTTTCCAACCATTCAACAAGTCCTTTATTGATAGCTGACCGAATGCCGTTGACGTTGTACGATATAATTTTCATGATGGCTTTTATTCTAAGTAAGTATATCCATATAGACCCGAACGGTAGGTGGAAAGAAATTCGCGTCCCTCTTCTACGGAGATTTTTCCCGCTTTCATCGAAGAAGTTACCCAACTTTCCACTGTACGAACCAATTTCTTCGGACTGTATTGAACATATTCCAATACATCAGCAATGGTTTCTCCGTCAATGACCTGTTCTATTTGATAACCTTCCTTGTTTACGGAAATATGTACCGCATTGGTATCTCCGAATAAGTTATGCAAGTCGCCCAAAATCTCTTGATAAGCGCCAACTAAAAAGACTCCTATATAATAAGGCTCTTTCTTGTTGAGCGTATGTACGGGCAAATGATAAGTATAATTCCTCATATTAATGAAATTATCGATTTTACCATCCGAATCGCAGGTTATATCTTGAAGAGTTGCCGTCCGAGTTGGTCTTTCCTCTAAACGAGAAATTGGAACGATAGGGAAAACTTGATCAACAGCCCAACTATCCGGCAAAGATTGGAATAAAGAGAAATTGCAAAAGTATTTATCAGGAAGCATTTTGGATATTTTCCTTAATTCTTCGGGAGCATGTTTCATATCCATGGCTATTTTATAAACTTCACGAGCTATAGACCAATAAAGTTTCTCTACTTGTGCGCGAGTAACCAAATCTAACAGACCCAAACTGAACATATCTAAACATTCTTCTCTTATCTGCTGAGCATCGTGCCATGTTTCCATCAAGCGAGACTGATTCATTTCGTCCCATAACTTATAAAGCTCAACAACTGATTCATGTGCATCTTCAGGCAACTGATCATTTTCGTCCCATTCCGGTAAGGTAGTAGTTTCCATTACAGGAAAAACCAAAACCGAATGATGTGCCGTCAAAGAACGTCCGGATTCTGTGATAATATTCGGTTGAGGAATATCATTTTTTATGCAAGCATCCACTAAAGTAGCAATCGAATCGTTCACATATTCTTGAATAGAATAATTCATACTGCTTTCTCTTCCTGAAGATCGGGTTCCGTCATAATCTACGCCTAATCCTCCGCCAATATCAAAGAACTCAACATTATATCCCATGTTCCTAAGTTGAACATAAAACTGAGCAGCTTCGCGTAAAGCAGTCTTAATTCTTCGGATTTTGGTTACTTGACTGCCGATATGGAAATGAATCAACTTTAAGCAGTCTTCCATTTTGTATTTTTGAAGAATATCCAAAGCTTCAAGCAATTCGCTGGAAGTAAGACCGAACTTACTTACGTCTCCACCTGATTCTTCCCATTTTCCACTACCTGCACTTGCCAATTTGATACGTATTCCAATGTTGGGGCGTATTTTATGTTTTTTTGCTAATTCGGCAACTAATTTTAGTTCGTTCAACTTTTCAATAACAATAAAGACTTGCTTGCCCATCTTCTGAGCAAGTAATGCCAATTGAATATAATCTTCGTCTTTATAACCGTTACATATAATTAAAGAATCGGGACTTGTATTAATTCCTAGTACAGCATGAAGTTCAGGCTTAGAACCTGCTTCCAATCCTATATTAAATTTCTTTCCATGACTAACAATTTCTTCAACGACCTGCCTCATTTGATTCACCTTAATAGGGTAAATGATAAAATTTTGAGCCGTATAGTTATATTCTTCAGATGCAATTTTGAAACATTGAGAGATCTTTTCAATTCGATTGTCCAAAATGTCTGAAAATCGCAATAGGAGAGGTGTTGCAACGTCTCTCAAAGTCAATTCGTCCATTAACTCTTTTATATCGACTTGTACTCCGCCCTTTTTAGGTCTTACGGTCATGTGTCCTTTCTCATTCACTGAGAAATAATCCAATCCCCAACCACGAATGTTGTACAACTCTTCCGAATCTTCTACGCGCCACTTTCTCATCTCGATAATAATAAATTGTTAGTTGTTTCTATTTTTCCGCAAAAGTACGAATAATATTTAATAAAATGTTTGAAAATACTATCTTTGCTCCCTAACTCAATTGAAAAGATATGTTTTTTGAACTTTCAAA
>DAIPZW010000254.1:0-2861 GCA_036781965.1 Bacteroidales bacterium | reverse complement strand
CTATTTTCAAGAGATTGAATCGTTGGTATTTGGTAATAGGTAATGATTTGGTAACGGAAAGACAACGAAATCAATCGAATTTTGCACTTTTAGGAGTAAGACAGTTTCGGACAACCACGACATATTTATCTAAATATCAATCGATTCATCCTTTTTTGCTTTTAATCGCTTTGCTAAGGAAAAGTTCGCCCCAAAGATAGGAAAAAAACAATTATCAGTCATCAGTTATCAGTAAACAGTGAAATAATTTTATAAAATTCTGAAAGCTAATAACCTAACAAACTTCCGACTTGATAGACTATGAAACTTACCAGCCAAGCCAAAGCGGTGGTATAGAATATGGTAAAGAGTGCCCATTTCCAACTGCCGGATTCATTTTTTATAGCCGCTATTGTGGCAACACAGGGGAAATAAATCAAGACAAACAAGAGCAAGCTCAAAGCTATCAGCGGAGTAAATGCTTTTGTGCCGTCTTCGCGGGTTTCGCTCTGAAGTTTTTCTCTCAATAAGTCTTCGTCTTCTTCATCTCCTGTGTATAATACTCCCATCGTGCTGACAACTACTTCTTTTGCTGCCATACCGGATAAAAGGGAGGCACTTATTTTCCAATCAAAACCTAAAGGACGAACCACAGGCTCGACGGTTTTACCTATTTTCGCAATAAAAGATTGAGGCTGATGAAGATGTCGCCATTCTTTTTCCAATAAATTAATTAAGGAATCAGCGACTTGTTCATTATCCGCATATTGTATCTCAACTTGTTCGATACGATTTTCATATTCTGCTTTTAGTTCTTTATCTTGAGGATAATATTCCAAAAACCAAATAACAATGGCGGCAATCAGAATGATTCCTCCCATTTTCCTAAGGTATTGCGAGGCTTTTTCCCACATGTGCCGCATCATTGCCTTAAATGTAGGCATGCGATAAGGCGGAAGTTCCATCACAAAAGGTAAATCTTCGCCTTTTACCAAGAACTTTTTGAAGAGCCTGGATACGAGTATTGCCAACAATATACCTGTAATATATAATCCGAAAAGCATCAATCCTTTGTATTGCGCAAAGAACGCTCCGATTAATAAGACATAAACAGGAAGACGAGCGGAACAAGACATCAAAGGATTGACCAACATCGTCAGTAAACGGGTATTGCGGCTTTCTATAATACGTGTACTCATAATTGCGGGCACATTACAGCCAAAACCCATTATTAAAGGAATGAACGATTTACCGTGTAATCCCATTTTTTGCATCAATTTATCCATAATGAAAGCAGCCCGAGCCATGTAGCCCGTATCTTCCATAAAAGAGATAAATAGGTATAAGATAATGATATTAGGTAAAAAGACAATCACACTCCCGACTCCGCCAATAATTCCGTTTACAATTAAATCTTTCAATGGACCTCGCGACATTGCTCCATCTACCCAATCGCCTATCCAACCTACTAATTGTTCTAACCAAATCATGGGGTATTCTCCCAACAAGAACGTGGCTTGGAAAGTAATAAACATAAAAAGAGCAAAGACAGGCAATCCCCATACTTTACTAATCAAAAGTTTATCTATAAAATGAGTAATGCGCAGACCGTCTTTTACTCCTTCTTTATAGGTTCTTTTCAAAGCTCCGTCTATAAAACCATAACGAGCATTGGTAAAGACTGTTTCCGTATCCTCTTTATAATCTTCTTCTATATATTTTATATGTTGATCTCGCTCGGCTAATATTTTATCTGTCTCAGGACATTCTTTAATCAACTTTTCTGTTTCCTTATCTTTCTCAAGTAGTTGAATACTCAAATAACGTGAGGAATAATTGCTCGGAAAATAATTACAATCTTTGATTAATTGCTTTACATGTGTGATACCTGTCTCGACTTCTTCTCCATAATTGATATGAATATGTCGGGAAACGGGATCTCGTTCCTCATAAACTTCAATGACTTTATCGAACAATTCGGATATTCCTTTGCCGGATTTGGAGATGGTCGGCACCATCGGACAAGCTAACATAGCTCCTAGTTGTTCATAATCCAATTCCGCGCCGGATTTCTCAAGTTCGTCATACATATTAAGGGCAATCACAACCTTTGCATCCATATCTATCAATTGAGTAGTCAGATATAGATTACGTTCTAAGTTAGAAGCAGATACTACATTGATAATTACATCAGGGACTCCTTCGGATATTTGCCTGCGAACGTATAATTCTTCGGGAGAATAAGCCGAAATGGAATAAGTTCCCGGCAAGTCTATGATATGAAAAGTATAATCGCGATGAGAAAATTTACCTTCTTTGGCATCTACGGTCACTCCGCTATAGTTCCCTACCCTTTCATGCGTACCCGAAGCAATATTAAACAAGGAAGTCTTTCCCGAATTGGGATTACCAACCAAAGCAACATTGATCTTCTTACTTTGATGTTTAGCTACTTCTTCCACCAAAAGATCTTCGCCAAAAGAAAGTGGATCTACACTTTGTTCTTTATATTGCAATGCTTCCTCCTCCGTAATAACCTCAATCAATTCGGCTTCACTACGGCGCAGTGAAACTTCATAATCCATTACCTTATATTCAGTTGGATCTTTCAAAGGCGCAGTAGTAATCACTGTCACTCGCTTGCCTTTAACAAAACCCATCTCCAATATTCTTTTGCGGAAAGCGCCTCTTCCCAAAACCTTAGTAATGATTCCGCTTTCTCCCGGTAATAATTCCGATAGTTTCATGCATTTTTTATTTTCCTGCAAAGGTCGGAAAAATCTTATAATCTACAAGAATTTTCACTATCTTATTTTGAATTATTCTAATTTATGACACCTCTCCCTAAATCTCTCTCCGCAAACGAGGGACTTTTTATTTCA
>DAIPZW010000253.1:0-2867 GCA_036781965.1 Bacteroidales bacterium | reverse complement strand
TCTTTGATAAATTCTTTTTCAGGGAAGGTATCTTTGATTCTTCTCTTTAATAGTCCACCGTCATGAGTTGTATAAAGAGCAACAGCATAAGCTTTTTCTCCATCTCTACCTGCTCTTCCCGCTTCTTGGAAGTATTCTTCCAAGGAATCCGACAATTCATAATGGATTACTAAACGTACATTGGGTTTGTCTATTCCCATTCCGAAAGCATTGGTAGCAACCATTACTCGACAACGATCTTCTTTCCAATCATTTTGTCGTTGTGCTTTTATATCCGAAGTAAGTCCGGCATGAAAGTATTCAGCTTTTACATTATGAGCTTGCAATTCTTCGGCAATCTCTTGAGTTAGTCGTCTATTCCTAACATAAATAATGGCAGAGCCTTTTATCTTGTCAAGAATATGAACGATTTCGGAAAGTTTATCTACCGTTTCTCGAATCACGTAGGTTAGATTCTTACGTTCAAAGCTTTTTCGAAATACATTTTTATCCGTAAAGCATAATTTATCCTGAATGTCATCTACAACCGCCTTTGTTGCAGTTGCCGTTAAGGCTAATATCGGAATTTTTGGAAATAGTTTCCTTAAGTCGGAAATCTTCAAATAAGCAGGACGAAAGTCATATCCCCATTGAGATATACAATGTGCTTCATCAACAGCAATCAAATTAACCGGCATGTGTATTACTCGGCTAAGGAAAAGCTCACTGTCTAAACGTTCGGGCGATACATATAAGAATTTATAGTTTCCAAACACACAATTCTCTAATGCAGTAATAATTTCCGCATGGCTCATGCCCGAATGAATGTAGGTCGCTTTGATTCCTTTAGAGCGAAGTGCATCTACTTGGTCTTTCATCAAAGCAATAAGAGGAGTAATCACTAAACAAATGCCGTCTGTTGCTAAAGCCGGTACTTGAAAAGTTAAAGATTTCCCTCCGCCCGTAGGCATAAGCCCTAAGGTATCTTTTCCATCCAAGACAGATTGAATAATATCTTCTTGCAAAGGACGAAAAGATTCGTATCTCCAATATCTTTGTAGTATCTCGTGGAGAATACTCATTTGGTCTTAATCCTTTCTAAGAAAAATCAGAAGTTTGAATATCTTTAATTAATAATTGTATAGAAGCAGCATTGTTATAATGATTCTCTTCTACCGTATAACAGATATTAAAAGGTTTTCCCGATTTAATATATTCATAATGCTCATGCATATTAAATGCAATAGCATGAATAACTTGGTCGGTCGAATCATCTATCAATTCCAATTTTATATGTTCTGATTCTCTTCCTACTAATTTGCTAGTACCGCAATCTTTTACATTATAGGAACAAAAGACAGGTTTTTGATTTTCCGGGCCAAAAGGACTCATTTTTTTTAAGTCGGAGACCAACTTATCGCTTATCTCGTCCAATTGAAGAGAAACATCAATATCTAAAGTCTGAGTCATTTGTTCCTCTATCATGTATTTGTCTGCGTATTCCTCTAAGCGCTGTTTGAATGTGTCGAGTTTTTCTTCCGTCAAAGTAACTCCTGCGGCAAATGTATGTCCTCCGAAGTTCTCCAGCAGTTCTTTATTCGATTCGATGGCTTTGTAAATGTCAAAACCCGTAACTGAGCGAGCAGAACCCGATAAGAACCCATTAGACTTAGTCAATACAATGGCAGGTTTATAGAATTTCTCGGTCAAACGAGAAGCAACTATACCAATTACTCCCTTATGCCAATCCGGATTATAGACAACGATGACTTTTCCTTCTTGCAATACAGGTTTATCCTCTATCAATTGATAGGCTTCTTCAGTAGTCTTTTTATCTAATTCCCTACGGTCGTCATTGTATTGGTCAATATTTTCGCTTTTCTCTTTTGCCGATTGAAAGTCTTTGGAAAGTAATAAATCTACAGCCTCTTTGCCGTTCATCATTCTACCCGAAGCGTTGATTCTCGGGCCTATTTTGAAAACAATGTCACTGATAGTTATTTCTTTTCCTCCTAATCCACAAATATCTATGATTCCTTTTAATCCTTTACTTGGGTTACTGTTCAATTGTTTCAGCCCATAATGTGCCAATACTCGATTTTCGCCGGTAATAGGTACAATGTCGGAAGCAATACTAACGGCTACTAAATCCAACAGATTGTTTAAGCGTGAATATCCTAAGCCGTTACTTATGGCAAAAGCCTGCATAAACTTATAACCTACACCACATCCTGAAAGATGTTCATAAGGATAAGTAGAATCCAAGCGTTTTGCATCTAAAATAGCTACAGCATCGGGCAATTCATCATCGGGCATGTGATGATCACATACAATAAAGTCAATTCCTAATGACTTAGCATAAGCAATTCGCTCAATAGCTTTGATTCCGCAATCTAATGCAATGATAAGAGAAACGCTTTGTTCGTGGGCGTAGTCTATTCCCTGGGTAGAAATGCCATATCCTTCGTCATATCGGTCGGGAATATAATATTCCAAGTTAGGCGTCCAAGCATTTTGTTCTAAAAATTTGTAAACCAAAGAAACAGCAGTTGTTCCGTCTACATCATAATCCCCATAAATCATAATCTTTTCTTTATTCCCCAAAGCTTTGTTGAGTCGGTCAATTGCTTTTTGCATATCCGGATAAAGAAAAGGATCGTGCAAGTTTCTTAAACTCGGACGTAGAAATGCTTCTATATCCTCGTCGGTCATAATCCCCCGTTGTATCATAAGTAAACATACAGCAGGAGATAAGCCTATATCCTCGACGAGCTCTTCCTGCTTAAGTTTTTCTTCTTCTGTAGGGGGTTGATAATTCCATTCTTTAGTCATTTATATATTATTTTGTTTTATTTTGTCTATCTCAAAGCGATTTCGGTTAAAAAGCA
>DAIPZW010000252.1:0-2869 GCA_036781965.1 Bacteroidales bacterium | reverse complement strand
TGTTTTTCGTTCTTGATTTTTTGGTTCGTTTTGTATCAAGACAAAATGAACAAAGGGAAAACCATCTAAAAATTACAATCGTAAATCTACAATCTAAGATCGTAAATAAAAGAACATAATCGTTTTTTTACTACCTTTGGCACTTTATTTGCCGAAAATAGCAAGGAGATGAAACTATATTTATCAGAGATTTGTTTATATTTCATTGATAAATAATTAGTAATCACACAAAAGACAAGTTATTATGAGTAAAAAAGAAACAGAACATAAAGTAGAAACAGAACAAGAATTGACAGACAATTTAACAGCGGATATGTCTAGCGCTGACAAGCTGTCGGAAGAATTAGCTTCGATGAAAGATCAGTATATGCGCTTAATGGCAGAATATGATAACTATCGCAAACGAACAGTCAAAGAAAAATCCGAATTAATCAAGAATGGTGGAGAACGAGTGCTATTAGGCTTACTTCCTGTTATTGATGATTTTGAAAGAGCTATAAAAACGATAGATAAATCAGAGGACGTTGCATCTATTCGTGAGGGAGTTGATTTGATTTATCATAAATTTATGTCCTACTTAGAGCAAAACGGCGTGAAACCAATCGAGACAATTGGAAATGAGTTTGATCCCGACATGTATGAAGCCGTTGCAACTGTGCCTGCTCAAGACGAAGATCAAAAAGGAAAAGTCATTGATAATATGGAGACCGGATATACTCTCCACGACAAGGTAATTCGCCACGCAAAAGTGGTAGTTGCCAATTAAAGAATACAAGCTAACCCGAATTACTAGAACAAATGTCCACAACAAAACGATGTTATTATGAGGTATTAGAAGTAACTAAAAGTGCCTCAGCAGAAGAAATAAAAAAAGCATACCGCAAAAAAGCGATTCAATACCATCCCGACAAAAATCCCGATAATAAAGAAGCTGAAGAGAAATTCAAAGAAGCAGCCGAAGCATATGAAGTCCTAAGTAGTGAGGATAAACGTCGACGTTATGACCAATTTGGTCACGCTGGAATGGGTGGAGCTTCAGGAGGTTATGGACATGGGATGTCCATGGACGATATTTTCTCCCAATTCGGCGACATATTTGGAGGCTTTGGCTTTGGAGGAGGATTCTCCAACGGTTCTTCTCGTCGAACCACACGAGGTTCAGATCTACGTGTTAAAGTAAAACTCACATTGAATGAGATTGCCAAAGGCGTAGAAAAGAAAATCAAAGTAAAAAAATATGTTTCTTGTTCCGAATGTTCGGGAACAGGAGCAAAAGACGGCAATTCTTATTCTACATGTTCAACTTGCGGCGGATCAGGTCAGACAACTCGAGTAATGAATACTATTTTAGGACAAATGCAAACAAGAGCTACTTGTCCTGATTGCAGAGGAGAAGGAAAAAAAATCACAGATAAATGTAATCATTGCTCCGGAGAAGGAGTGGTTCATGAAGAAGAAATCGTTACATTGAATATACCCGCAGGAGTAGCCGACGGCATGCAACTTTCGATGCGAGGAAAAGGGAATGCAGCAAGAAGAGGCGGAATCAGTGGCGACCTACTTGTCTTAATCGAAGAAGAACAACATCCGGAACTTATTCGTGATGAAAATGACATCGTATATAACTTATTATTAACCTTTCCTCAAGCAGCATTAGGTTGCACAGTTGAAGTTCCTACATTAGAGGGAAAAGCCAAAATAAAGATCGAAGCCGGCACTCAACCCGGGAAAGTATTAAGATTAAAGAATAAAGGATTGCCTTCCGTTAATTATTATGGAACGGGCGACCTTCTAATTAATATTTCTATTTATGTTCCTGAAAATCTGACTAAGGAACAAAAAGAAGCCATTGAAGGCTTGGACAATTCGCCTAATTTCCAAGCGAGCAAGTCCATCAAAGAACAAATATTTAATAAGTTTCGCAATTTAGTAAACTAACTTCATGGCAGAAGAGAAAGACATAAATACATTAGAATTAGTTCCTGTGGTAAATGATACCGTAGGAACTATTTTTTTAGATAACGGATTGGTTACTATCACCTACCCTCGCTATACTAAAAAGTGGCAAATTAAACTTTTGCTTCCCAAAGGACGTGAGAACAAGATTAAGTTAGACTTTGATGATAATGGTTCTGCCGTTTGGAAGCTGATTAATGGACAGCGAACTGTGAAAGAAATTTTAGATACTTTATCTGATTTAGGGAAAGATCAAGAACAGTTTAAAAGTCGAGTAGTTATGTTCTTACAAAGCCTTATACAAAACGAGTTTATTAGGATAAAGTAATTACTATTTATTCTATTTCGAAAAAATCAGTTCATGAAATAGAAAAAAAATCAGTGAATTTATTTCGCAACTCATAAATAATTCCTATCTTTGCCCTCCGAAATTCTTAAAGGGCTCAATTAAGTGAGAGACATTTATCTTTCCGCCCCCGGAATAAACCTGTAAATAATAAAAAACAGATGTACGCAATCGTAGACATTCAAGGTCAACAATTCAAAGTAGAGAAAGACCAAAAAATTTACGTTCATCACTTGAGCGGTTCAGAAGGCGATCAAGTAGAATTCGACAAAGTTCTTTTGGTTGACAACAATGGTTCGGTAACTGTTGGCGCTCCACTTGTAGAAGGAGCTAAAGTAACAGCAGAAATCGTCAAATCATTAGTAAAAGGAGACAAAGTATTGATCTTCAAAAAGAAGAGAAGAAAAGGCTACCGTAAATTAAACGGACATCGCCAACAATTTTCTCAAATTGTGATTAAAAACATTCAAGCTTAAATCGTTAAAAACTTAGTAAAATGGCACATAAAAAAGGAGTCGGTAGTTCAAAGAACGGACGCGAATCGCACAGTAAACGATTAGGCGTTAA
>DAIPZW010000251.1:0-2873 GCA_036781965.1 Bacteroidales bacterium | reverse complement strand
ATAGAAAACTCCGGCAAGTTGTGGATTTCAGGATTCTATATGGATCCGCAAGGACGCGAGGTTAAAATGGTACGTGTTAATATCATTGATAACGCTAAAGAGGGTGGCGATTGGTTGGAAGATGTCGGAGAAGCGATGAAGATTATTTCTTATGCTGACAATGTACATCCGTCGCTGATTGGAGCTACTCCGGGAAAAGATGGCGGATTTAGTGGCTCTGTACAACGTGAACTTTTCACGATGAAACAATCGCTTGAGAAATCCTATCAAGATTTGCTTCTTGAATCGCTATTCGTAGTAAAAGAATATAACGGTTGGGATAATTTGATTTATGATATACCGGTGATTACATTAACCACTTTGGATAAAGGTAAAGATGCCGAAGAAAATACTTTAAGAGGGGAAGGAGAATAATTATGAGCGATTTTTTAGTTGAAATAAAAGAATTCGGAAATTATATACCTACTGCTGTAGGTTCCGACTTAGACGAATTAGAACCTTATATCTTACAGGCTGAACATTGGATGAAGGAAGAAGTACTCGGAGAAACTTTATACAATAAAGTGGTAACTCTCCCTGAAGACCGTGTTATTCTTACTAAAGCTCGTCTAGCTGTCTGCCATTATGCTTATTTAATGGCTATTCCCGAATCAGATCTTATTCAAACGACTAACGGATTTGCAGTGGTGAGCAATTCTAGTCAAGCTCCGGCAAGCAAAGAGCGTGTTGATAGACTTCTGCATTCGCAAAAAAAACATCTTACGTATGCTTTAGATTGGGTACTTATCCAAGCGATTTCAAAAGCTTATCGTGAAGATTGGTTTGAATGCGAAGATGTAGCTGATTGGTACTCGGATTTAATTTTTATGACTACCAAAGAGCTTTGCATATATTCGGGAAATAAGACTGCTACTTATTTCGATTGGTTGGAAGCTCGCTCGATTATTCTTTCTACCCATGATGCTATTAGCCGTTTTATTTCATTCGATTATTTTGGAGAATTAATCCGAAAACGAAAAGAAGGAAACCTTACTGCAGATGATAAAAAGGTATTGCGATGGGTGCAAACCGTTGCCGGATTAATGATGCAAAAGCTTGATTATTATCCGATCGTGGAAACAATGCTCAATTATATGGAACAGCGGAAAGATACATTCACAACTTATATCAATTCGGTCGAATATAAGATAAAAACTTCGCCAAAATATGAAAATAAAAAAAAGGATCCTACATTTTTCTTCGGTTAAGCTATGGAACTAAATATTACATCGCCTAAGTCGTGGAAAGAACTCTCAAGTAAACAACTGATATATATTAGTTGGCTACTTACTAATGGTACTTTTCCTGCTCACGAAATACAAGCTTATGCTTTTATTCGCCTAACCGGGATAAAAGTGTTAAGACAAACTGATGACATGTTTTTCTGCCGATACAAAAAAAAAGAATTTGCCTTAACCAAAGAAGAAGCATCTTCCTTTAGTCGGAAATTCACTTGGATTACTTCCGAAGTTACAGAAGTGACTCCAATACCTCAATTAAAGAAATATTCGCATGTAAATTCACGTCTTCAGGGTGTGCCTTTTATTCAATATTTAGCCTTGGAAAATTATTATCAAGCATATATTTTCACAAAAGAAGAAAAGTATTTGAACTGCCTAATCGCTGCATTCTATACCAATAATAATAGCTTTAATGATAATGAAGCTATCGCGCGATCGAAAGTTTTTGCTAAACTTCCTTTCCACATCCGGAATACTGTTTTCCTTTGGTTCTACGGACTTAAATCGGTGCTGCAGTCTAATTATCCATTCTTCTTTGAAAAAGTCGAAAGCATGACAGACGAAGCCCCCAGTGCGCCGAATATGAGAGAACAAATGAATGTGATGATTCGCTCGCTTACTGGAGGAGATGTGACTAAAACACAACAAATATATAATATAGAAACATGGACGGCACTTGCAGAATTAAATGCTAAAGCTCGCGAATATAAAGAAATGGAAAAACGAATGAAGAAAATAAAGTGATCATGAATAAACCATTTGATGCATACGAGTACTTTGAAAATTTATGTAATACAAATAAAATTACTTCTTCCGGGAGATATAAGTTTTGCAGGGTGACCGGGCTTTCCAATATGGAAGAAGTGATAGCTAACTTCAAAAAGGAAAACGCTTACTTCTGTGTCGATGACACTGAAGACGGAGCTATCATCCAATCGCCGGGAGGGGGGTATTTTGAACGTAGGCAATACACTGTTTTTCTACTGAAGAAATTTCCACTAAACAATATGACAGCTCAACATGAAGCTTTGAACGAGTGTAGGGAAATCTATCGGCAAATAACAAAAAAGTTGATAGATGATCGCCGTTTTTTGGAAAATAGCATGACCTATTTAAAGGTTGAGCGTATTCCTTATTATGAAGTTCCGGGTTATTTTATCTCCGGATGTACAGGTCTTTATTTTATGATCACGATCGATATTCCGGTTGATTTATGCTACAATACTGATGATTGGTTCTGATTTCGAACGCTATGTAGATGATTGGGCTCAGATGATGATAACCATTTGGGAGGAGAAAATGACGAAGCTAGGCATTGATGATACCGGGCAGCTTAAACAAAGCCTTCGTATGGAAGTCATTCGTCAATCAGGAGGAGATACGGCTAAAATAAATCACTTTTTCCTTTATTACGGACACTATGTAGCTCGAGGAGTAGGGAAAGAATTCAAAAGAGGGAACTCCGGTAACGTTGAATCATCTCGTAAGGCTAAACCTTGGCTGTCCGGAAAATACTGGTATTCAAAAAATAAACTGCTTCGAGAAATGCTTGATCAGACCGGACGGTATTACATGGAAACAATCTCTACAATA
>DAIPZW010000250.1:0-2877 GCA_036781965.1 Bacteroidales bacterium | reverse complement strand
TTTTGTTATTTTTAAAAATATAAAGGGAACATGCCTCCTTGTCAAACAAGGAATAACAAAAAATATTAAAACCTGACAACTGATAACTGTCTCACTCGTTCCAAAAATCCCAAGAAGCATAGGCTTGGAGTAATAGCATTTCAAGACCATTGACTGTTTCTGCTCCTTTTGCCATCCCTTTTTTCATAAATAAGGTTTGGTCAGGATTATAAAGTAAATCATAAAGTAGATGTTGAGGAGTAAGAAAATCGTAAGGAATATTGGGACATTCATCTACATTAGGATAAAGTCCGACAGGAGTACAATTAACAATAACGCGATGAGAGGCAATTATTTCGGGAGTAAGCTCGGAATAAGTAAGCACATCTGTTGCTTTTTCTCTTGAAACATATTGAGGTTGAACTTTTAATTGTTTCAAACCATAATAAATTGCTTTGGCCGCACCGCCTGTACCTAATACTAAAGCTTTATCCCCTTCTTTCAGATAAGGAGCAATGGAGTTTTTAAATCCTATAATATCAGAATTATAGCCGATTAGACGGAGTTTATTTTTATTACGAACAAATTTTATAACATTGACGGCTCCTATCAGTTTTGCATTTTCACTCAGTTCATCCAAATAAGGAATTATCTGTTCCTTGTAAGGAATAGTTACATTAAGCCCTTTTAAACTTGGATTTCTTTTTAATATACTTTTAAATTCCTCAATAGAAGGAATTTCAAAGTTTTTATATTCCGCGTCGATTCCTTCAGAATGAAACTTGGTATTGAAGAAATCGCGCGAAAAAGAATGTTTCAAAGGATAACCGATTAGTCCGTACTTGTCCATTTATTTTTTCAAATAATTAGTTACATTTCTTTCAATACGAGAAGCTACATCATTACTTTCTGCCTTGATAAATTTCTCGCCTGTAATCTTTTCATACAATTCTATATAGCGTTCGGATACACTTTTGCAATATTCAGGAGTCATTTCAGGAATTTGTTGTCCTTCTTTACCTTGAAAACCGTTTTCCATCAACCATTGGCGGACAAACTCTTTGGATAATTGTCTTTGCTCTTCTCCTTTTTCAAAACGTTCTTGATAGCCATCGGCATAAAAGTAACGAGAAGAGTCGGGAGTATGTATTTCGTCAATTAAATAAATCTTGCCGTCTTTTTTCCCGAACTCATATTTAGTATCTACTAAGATCAAATCTTTTTTTGCTGCGATTTCTGTTCCGCGAGCAAAGAGTGCTTGTGTATATTTCTCTAATTGTTCGTAATCTTCACGGCTTACTAATCCTTGTGCAATGATTTCTTCTTTGGATATGTTCTCGTCGTGCCCTTCGTCAGCCTTAGTGGTCGGCGTAATAATAGGAGTGGGGAACTTTTCATTCTCTTTCATTCCTTCGGGTAAGTGAAGTCCGCAAAGCGTTCGAGCTCCATTTTTATATTCTCTCCAAGCACTACCTGTCAAATAACCGCGAATAACCATTTCCACCTTGAATGGTTCGCAACGTAAACCGACTGTAACCATAGGATCAGGGACTGCTTGCTTCCAATTCGGAACAATGTCGGCAGTTGCATCTAAAAATTTCTCGGCAATCTGATTTAATACTTGTCCTTTATAAGGGATTCCTTCAGGAAGTATTACGTCAAAAGCAGAAATCCGATCTGTTGCAATCATAATCAGTGTATCTTCTCCAATAGAATAGACATCCCGAACTTTTCCATGATAAACATGAGTTTGTCCGGGGAAATGATAATCAGTGGTTACTAATGTGTTCTTCATTTTGTATTTTATTTATTGATTTTTCTTTTTTGTCTTGTTTTTCATAAGCATCAACTATTCGTTGAACAAGTTTATGGCGGACAATGTCTCGCTTGTCAAACTCCACTTGAGCAATACCCGGAATATTCTTTAATACTCTCAAAGCATGAATTAAGCCCGAACGTTGGGAAGGCGGTAAATCAATTTGCGTCACATCGCCCGTTACTATCATTTTAGCATTCATGCCCAAGCGTGTTAAGAACATTTTGATTTGAGGGATACTTGTATTCTGAGCCTCATCTAAAATAATAACGGCATCGCTCAAAGTTCTTCCCCGCATAAAGGCTAAAGGCGCAATTTGGATTAGTTTGTTCTCAATATGCTCCTTTAGTCGTGCCGGAGGAAACATATCTTCCAAAGCATCATACAAAGGTTGCAAGTAAGGATCTATCTTATCTTTCATATCGCCGGGTAAGAATCCTAATTTCTCCCCTGCTTCTACAGCCGGACGGCTTAAAATAATTTTTCTAACCTCTTTATTCTTTAATGCTCTAGCAGCAAGTGCAATGGCTGTATAAGTTTTTCCCGAACCTGCAGGACCTGTTGCAAATAAAAGGTCGTTCGTATCAAACTCTTTTACCAAACGTTGTTGATTCTCCGTTCGTGCTGTTATAGGTTTCCCATTTACACCATATATAATCAGGTTTTCCGGCTTAATAGGCCCGTTATTATCTTGTTTGCCTTTGATTATTTTCAAAATAGCATCTTCTGTCAGCAGATTATATTCCAAACAATAGTCTTCAAGCTCTTTTATTTTCTCTTCAAAAGAAGCTAACTCAAGTTCATCTCCTATAATTTTCAAAACTCCTCCGCGTGCAATGATACGCAACTTAGGATATAAGGATTTGATTAATTGAATATTAGAATTGTTTGGCCCGTAAAAAATAGCGGGGTCTGCTGCATCCAGAATAATTATTCGTTCTATCATTCAGTATATTGATATTCTTTTTAGGTATAATCGCAAGTTGCAAAAATAGTTATTATTTTTTATTCTTAGATATATTAAGCAAAAAAAGAAATGCCGACTTGAATCGATTATTCTTAAGCCAGCATCTCAATATAGG
>DAIPZW010000249.1:0-2906 GCA_036781965.1 Bacteroidales bacterium | reverse complement strand
TATTCAGGCTTTCGTCTTTTCTAAAACAAATCAGGAAGAAGAGTTGCAAGAGATATTAAATTTAAAAATGCAGTGAAAGAGTGGAGAATTGAGAGTTGAGAAACAACGTTTGCCCTTAGGCAATTAAGAGTTAGAATTAGTAAGAGACTATATAGAAAAGAAAAAAAATTAGATTGTGTCGAGTTAATATTCTATCAATGACATTAATTTCTTTATTTCACTCTCCATTCTCAACTCTCAACTCTCAATTAAAATCATTAACAACTAAGATTAAACATTAAACGTTGGATACTTTATAAAGTAATTTTGTACTTTTGTGGAAAATTCGGACAAAACTATTAAAACATAATTATAATTCCTCATGAAAGACGTGAACCTTATGAATCGTGCGGCTGATAATATCCGTATTCTATCGGCTTCGATGGTTGAGAAAGCAAAATCCGGGCATCCGGGCGGCGCAATGGGCGGTGCTGACTTTATCAATGTCCTTTATAGTAAGTTTATGATCTACGATCCTAATAATCCGAAATGGGAAGAAAGGGATCGTTTCTTTTTAGACCCGGGACATATGTCTCCAATGCTTTATTCGGTGCTTACGCTATCCGGATTTTTTACTTTAGATGATTTAAAGCAATTTCGTCAATGGGGAAGTATAACTCCCGGGCATCCTGAAATGGACATTATGCATGGAATAGAAAATACTTCGGGTCCATTGGGACAAGGTCATACTTATGCTGTAGGTGCGGCTATTGCTGCTAAGTTTCTAGCGGCTAAAACGGAAAGAGAACTTACTCAAAAGATTTATGCTTATATTTCCGATGGAGGTATTCAAGAAGAAATCTCACAAGGAGCAGGACGTATTGCCGGACACTTAGGTTTAAATAATCTAATTATGTTTTATGATTCCAATAACATCCAACTTTCCACTACAGTAGATGATGTTTCCAGCGAAGATGTCGCGATGAAATACAAAGCATGGCAATGGAATGTCGTGGAAATTAACGGAAATGATCCGGAAGCTATAGAAAAGGCAATCTTAGAAGCTCATAATGAAAAAAATCGTCCGACATTGATCATCGGCAAAACGGTTATGGGCAAAGGAGCTCGTAAAGCGGACGGAGAATCATTAGAAAATACTTATACTACTCATGGACAACCTATCAGTGCAGCCGGAGGTTCTTTCGACAAAACCGTTGAAAACTTAGGCGGAAATGCTGAAAATCCATTTTCAATCTTTCCGGATGTAGAAGAGTTATATAAAAACAGAAGAAATGAACTTCTTAGCATCGTAGAGGAGAAAAAAACTGCCAAACAAGCTTGGGAAAAGCAACATCCCGAAATGGCAAATAAATTGAATAATTGGTTAAACAATACACTACCAGCAATCAATTGGGAGGGCATTCAGCATAAGCACAATCAACCAACTAGAGGAGCTTCGGCTACGATACTTGGTGTGTTGGCAGAAAACGTTGAAAATATGATTGTAGCTTCTGCCGATCTTTCTAACTCAGACAAAACAGACGGTTTCTTAAAGCATACGACCGAAATATCAAAAGACAACTACGGCGGAAGGTTCTTACAGCCGGGAGTATCTGAATTTACGATGGCTTGCGTATGTATCGGTATGAGTTTATACGGCGGAGTGATCGCTGCTTGCGGAACATTCTTCGTTTTCTCTGATTATATGAAACCTGCCGTGCGTATGGCTGCATTAATGCAGGTTCCTGTCAAATTTATATGGTCGCATGATGCCTTTAGAGTAGGAGAAGATGGACCCACTCACCAACCTATTGAACAAGAAGCCCAAATTCGCCTGATGGAGAAGGTAAAAAACCATCTCGGACAAAGCTCTATGTTGGTTTTACGGCCTGCTGATTCAAATGAAACTACGGCTTGTTGGAAAATGGCAATAGAAAATTTCTCAACACCTACGGGTCTTATTCTTTCCAGACAGAACATTCCTGACCTTCCGGCTAAAGAAAATAGATATAAAGAAGCATTGGCTTCCCAAAAGGGTGCCTATGTAGTCGAATGCGACGGGAATCCCGACGTAATCTTACTGGCTTCAGGTTCTGAAGTATCTACTTTAGTTGAAGGAGCGGAACTTCTTCGCAGAAACGGCGTAAAACTGCGTATCGTTTCCGTTCCTTCGGAAGGTTTATTTCGTAGTCAATCCAAAGAATATCAAGATTCGGTGATACTTCCTAATACAAAAATCTTCGGACTTACCGCAGGTTTGCCCGTAAACCTAGCAGGTTTGGTAGGATGTATGGGAAAAGTTTGGGGAATGGAGCAATTTGGCTATTCAGCTCCTTTCAATGTATTGGATGAAAAGTTTGGTTTCACAGGAGATAATGTTTACAAACAAGTTAAAAGCATGTTATAGTCATGAAAGAAAGAATAATCGGATTAGCATCAGACCATGCCGGATACGAATTAAAAGAATTTATCCGTGTCCTATTAGATAAAAGAGAAATTCCATATATCGACTACGGAACTCACTCTACAGAGAGCGTGAACTATACTATTTTCGGACATAAATTGGCTGAAGCGGTAGAAAAAAACGAAGTACAACTAGGAATTGGCGTTTGCGGTTCGGGGAATGGTATTAACATGACCATGAATAAACATCAAGCCATTCGTTCTGCCCTTTGTTGGAACAAAGAAATCGTTCAACTTGCCAGACAACATAATGATGCTAATATTTTAGCCCTTCCGGGAAGATTTCTTTCCATGAAAGAAACAGAAGAGATGGTCGATATTTTCCTAAATACTCCTTTTGAGGGAGGAAGACACCAGGAAAGAATCGATACGATTCCTTTGGAATCTTGTAAGTAAGCCACATCGTAACGAAAATTAGTAGCCGGATGCGTAAGCGTTCGGCTATTTTTCTTTCTTCATTTTGT
>DAIPZW010000248.1:0-2908 GCA_036781965.1 Bacteroidales bacterium | reverse complement strand
GACAATAGCAAGAAGTGTTTTCGTCAGCGTTTTTTTCAAAAACACCTCCGAAAACATTTCTTGCCCCAACCTGAAAGTTGGGGGACGGTTCTCCCAAGTCGAACCTTTTTAAAGATGCAATTAGTATGAAGCATGATGAGAATGAAGCCGGACGGCTCAAAAAGAAAAGAGGGCGCAAGCCCAAAGCGGATAAGCAACTATACCGCCACATGATACGTCTGAATAACAAGGATAATGAAAAATTCTTATCCTTATTCCGGCAATCGGGAGTTAAAAGTAAGTCCCGGTTTATAGCGGATTGTATCCTGAATAATCCTCTAAAGATTGTTCATATCAATAAATCGGCAATAGATTTTGCTATGCAACTATCCCAATTTTTCGCACAGTTCCGGGCGATAAAGACAAATTATAATCAAGTTTTCCAAACCTTAGTCCGGAATTTGGGCGAAGAAAAAGCACGTTCGATGATGAAAATAGTAGAGAAACCGACTCTTGATTTTATTCTGATGAGAAATCAAATTGAAGATTTATACACTCAAATCCGGGAGAGATGCTCGCCAAGATAAGTTCGGGGAAATCTGTTTTCGGAGTGCTTGCCTATAACAAAATCAAAGTGGAAGACAATCAAGCGGATGTTTTGTATAGTCAAAAGATGTTTGATTCTCCCGACGGCAAGTTCTCTATTCAGGATTGTATGGATTCGTTCTATCCTTATCTGGCGAAGAACAACCGAACCGAAAAGGTTGTATTCCATGCTTCGCTTAATCCTGATCCGAAAGACAAGCTATCGGACGAACGCTTATCCGAAATAGCCCAACGCTATATGGAAAAACTCGGCTATGGCAATCAGCCGTATATTGTATTCAAACATTCCGATATAGACCGCACTCATGCACATATCGTTTCCCTCCGGGTTGATGAGACCGGAAAGAAGATAAATGACAGCTATGAAGTTGCCCGTTCCATGAAGATTTGCAAAGAACTGGAACAGGAGTTTAATCTTATTCCATTGAAGAAAGGAGAACGGGAAAGCGAAGTTCCGACAAAGAAGATAGACTACAAAGCCGGAGATATAAAGCATCAGGTTGGCAATATCGCCAAATCGGTCATGAGCCATTTTTATTTCCAGTCGTTCGGGGAGTATCGCACGTTATTGGAACAATTCAATGTAACAGTAGAAGAAGTCAAAGGCGAACATAAGGGCAAGGCTTATCGGGGATTAATTTATTCAGTAATTGATAATAACGGAGAGAAAGTCGGAGTACCGATAAAATCTTCCAAGTTTGGCAAGTCAGTAGGTTATGAAGCGATGCAAAAGCATTTTGAACACTCAAAATCAGCAATAGAGAAAAACAAGATCAGGGAAAACCTGCGTCCAATCCTTATTAAAGCGATGACAGAAGCAAAAGACATAGACAATTTTAAACACTTGCTGAAAGAAAAAGGAATCGGAGTTATTTTCCGGCAGAACGAGCAAGGACGGATATATGGGGTTACATTTATTGATTATCAGAATCAGGCAATACTGAATGGTTCTCGGTTAGGAAAAGACTTTTCTGCCAACCAGTTCCAGAACTTGTTTAATGATTCCCCAGTGAAAGAAGAAAGAACGGAACAGCGAAGCAACTGCAAACCTCAACCGGAGAAGTCATCTTCTCCTTCACTTAACTTGCCAAATGTTACAGATGCAGCATCAAGCCTGTTTAGTATTTTCGATATTGAGCCGCAGGGAGAAAATTATGAAGATATTGCTTTTGCCAAAGAAAAAGAATATGAAGAAAAACAACGGCAACGGAAAGCGAAAAGACGAAAGCCGGGAAGACAGCTATAACGCAACCGCTTATTGAAAGACAGAATAACTTTTTTAACGCTGCGCTAAAAGTTATTTCCGTCTTTCAACAAGCCATCATCATCATTATTTTGGAATTTAGATTGGATTTTTCCCAGTATAAAAATGAAATATTTCCCTTTTCAAAGTCCCGGAGGTTTTGGGGCGGAACATTCGAAAAGGAAAATATTTATTGAGAGAGATTGATGCGCAGTAACCAACTTTCGTGCTTCAGACCTGCTTTTCTAATTCAGACATCATTCCGCCATTACCATGATTCCGAATAAATTCCCTGACATCGGAAGCTTTGTAATACGTCTTATGCCCGATCATGAAATAGGGAAGTTTGCCGCTTGTCCTGTGTCGTTGGAGGGTACGGTAGGACGTTTTGAGCAAAAATGCTAAATCCTGATTATCCAATAGCTTCTCATCCTTATCGAATACTTCGTTTCTTTCCCATAAATATCCTTTATTTCCAGATTGAACATCTTTCCGAATAATTGGGTAAAGTCTTTCAAGTGTACTTTTTTATGGTCATGACGTAAAATCCCATCTTTGATATAAAAGATACCGGTGATCATTTCCATGACGTCAATGATTTTGATGACCTTCTGGTTCAAATAGAAAGGTGATTCAAAACCTGAATCAAACGAGAAGAAAAATTTGGGAAATTCCATTTGGCGTAAAACCAAGTTCATCTCCCTGTCAACAAATGTCAATGTCTTATCAAAGAAAACAAGCTTTAGTTTGTCGTTTTCTGTCGGAGAAGACATTTCCAATGCTTTAAGAGTTGCAAACTCAACATAAGTCGTGTTTAAGTTACGAATAGCTTTTGTCTTATCACTCTCTTTGTTCAGATAGTCGAATAATTCTACTACAAATTCATCGTATGCAGTATCTAATTCCGCTGTCATTGATTTATCAACTTGGACAGGATGTTTCAGTAGTTGATAAATACGTTTATCTGTTAGTTTCCAATTCGGCATATATTATTTTTATTTAGTTTGTTCGCAAATAGATTAATCTCTCTTAACAATTCATTCATAAGCATAAATTTAAAGTGAATATTATGATCAGACC
>DAIPZW010000247.1:0-2917 GCA_036781965.1 Bacteroidales bacterium | reverse complement strand
GGCAAAGTTACAAATCCTATATAATATAAACTAATTATGCTCATTTACTTATGAAAGTAAAATTATTAGTATTATCAACAAGTATTGCTTTTTTGCAATGTCGTGTAACAAAACAACAGAAAATCCGGAAAACGTGGCGGAAAAAAGCTATGCCGGTATCTTAAAAACAGACGTAGAAAGCATTCCAACGGATGCTGATCACGTTAAAAACCGTTTGGCTACTTATGCGCCCTTCACTTTGACAACTGATCTAAGTCATTTGTCTGAAAACGACCGCTAATAGTTCATAATATAGGAGCCGGACAAGTTTTACAAGATTGCTTGTTTAGCTATACGATTATAGGACATTATCGGTATAAAAAGACCTAATTTCTTTAAATCAACTTCTTATCAATCGCCATTCGGACTGCGACAATTGTATTCTTAGCTCCCATTTTGAGAAGTAGGTTTTTACGATAAGTCTTGATGGTTTCTACACTTAGGAAAATAGTATCCGCAATTTCTTGATTGGTAAGTCCGTCGGCAAGTAGTTTTAAGAGTTCTTGTTCTCTGGAAGTTAGCCAAATGGGTTGTTCACTTCTGCGATTCATTAAGACATCTATTTCTTCACACAAGAAGATTTCGTCATTCATAACGGCTTCTATTCCTGCAATGACTTCTTCCGACAAAGCATTTTTAAGAATATACCCCGAAGCTCCATTATTCATCACTCTTCTGGCAATGGAATATTCATCATGAGTGGTAAGTATCAAAATTTTCACTTCGGGATACTTAGTTTTCACTTCCAAACAAAAATCAACGCCGTTTCCATCGGGCAGATTAATATCCAAAAGAAGAATATCCGGTTTAGAAAAGGCTATACTTTTCCTACAATCCGAAAGAGTATTGGACGTATCGATTACTTCGGCTACTCCAGATTCATTGATACAGGATGTAAGTCCTTCTATCAACATTTTATGATCGTCCGTAATATGTACTTTTATCATTTTGGTTCGATTTCTATACTAATTTCCGTTCCTTTTCCGGGAGCCGATTGAATATTTAGTTTCCCATTATAAGCAGAAACGCGGGTTTTTATATTATTTAGCCCCGAACCATTAGCCATTTCATCGGGATTAAAGCCTATTCCATTATCTTGAACGGTCAAGGAAACGATTCCATTGTCCACAACTAATTGTACATTGATTGTTGTTGCCTCAGCATGCTTCACAGCGTTATTTATTAACTCATAAGCGCAGCGATAAATAAGCACTTCCAACTGTTTATCCAATTTAGGGTCTTCTCCTAAGTAATAAAAGTTGGCTCCGGGTATTGCTCTGCAAAAATCCTCTATCGAAACTTTCAAACCATAGCGCATTAAAGATTCCGGCATGATATGATGTGCCACTCTTCTTAATTCGCCGATTGACTGATCCAACATTTCCAAAGCATTCCCAAATCGATCCACATCTTCATCCTCCATCACCGAAGGAGACTTTAAATCTTTCAAATTTAACTTGATTACAGATAACATTCCTCCCAATCCATCGTGCAAATCTTTAGCTAATCGCGAACGTTCGGCAGTTTCTCCGTCCAAGATTGCTTGGGTTGCTACTAATTGTTTCTCTTGTTCCAATTGTTTTACTTGTTGTTCGGCTGTTCTACGCTTTTGAATATTCAAGCGATGACGATAAATAAGGATTCCTATGATTAATAACAACACCATCAAACCGGCAATTCCCAACCATACATAAAGGCTTTTTTCTTTTTCCAAGGAAGTAATTTGCATTTCCTTTTTCTCTGTTTCATATTTTACTTCCATATCCAACAACGCCTGATGAAGTCCCGACTGATTGGTTTGTTGATATATTTCATGGTATCGTCCTAAATAATCTGCCGCTTGTTCTTTTTCATCCATCAGAATACTGCTGTGAATAATACAATATAATAAGGTAGGAATAGCATGAAGATCTTCAGGATCCATTTCATACGCTTCAATAGCTGCTTCACAACATTCTTTATGCCGCCCTAACATACCATTAATCTCAGCAATTCCACTTAAAGCTCCGGCGATTAATACTGTATTATTAATTTCTCGTGCAATATTTATGCATTCATCGGCATATTCCAATGCCTTTTCAAAATCTTCTTCTTCGGCGGCAACAAAAGATAAGCCTTGCAAGGCAGTAACTTCATAATGTTTATTTCCTGTTTCTCTCGAAGTTTCCAATATTTTAAGATTACTTTCATTTGCCTTTTCAAAATCTTTCAACTGAAAGTAAATACCGGTCAATTCGGAATTTGCAGCCATAATTCCTAGGGGATTATTTTCTTCTTCCGCTATTTTTAAGGCTTGATTTATGTAATGAAGGGCGCGTTCCGTATTAAATAAAGATCGATGAATACTTCCCATATTGCTGAATATCGTCATTATATTAATCTTATCGCCCAATCTTTCATAAATCTCCAAAGATTTTGTATAATAATCCAAAGCCAATTCATACTTACTTTGGTTTCTCGACATCACTCCTAAAGTAATATAGACACAGGCCTCTCGTTCTTCATCTTTGATTTCTTTTGCCAATTTCAATGCCTTATCTAAAGATTCGGATGCCAAATCATATTGTCCACGATAAGTATATACTCTCGCCTTTGACTCTTCTATCAAAGAAATAGATTTTTTATCTTTAGCTTTTTCCGCCACTTTCAATCCTTTTTCGGCATATTCAAAAACCTGATCGGGATTGATATAAAAAACTTCCATACAGATTTTACTGTACAACCGAGCTTGTTCTTCCAAATTCATTTCTACGGTATTCACTCTATGGATTAAAGAATCAACTACACTCGCATTTGTTTGCGAAACGGATATACTTAGAAAAAAGGTAACTATTCAGCCGCGAATATAAGCATAAAATCTAGATTTACAGATATAGGC
>DAIPZW010000246.1:0-2969 GCA_036781965.1 Bacteroidales bacterium | reverse complement strand
GGGGCAAAGTTACAAATCCTATATAATATAAACTAATTATGCTCATTTACTTAGTGTGTAATGTTTATTGTTAGTAAGGGGGCATGCCTCCTTGTCAAAGAAATGATAAAAAAACCTCGTAGAGGTAATATGTCAGTAGCCGGATGCGTTAGCGTCCGGAATAGGGAGTTCATAATAAAATAGGACCTGTATAACGGCGACATGTTATGCAATAAATACATTTAAACATCTCTTGTCATTGCATACTTGATACACAATCTTTTAAGATCCCATATCAAGTACAGGATAACAAATGAAAACAATAACAAAGAATAATCTTAAATCTTAAGTTTTGAATCTTGAATTACAAAATCGCAAATAAGAATGAACATTAAAGCCTTTGCAAGCTTTATGGATTTACGAACTTTGTAAACTAAATTTTTTATCTTTGCTTCCGAAATGAAAATTAAGGATTTTATAAAGCCTTATCGATGGACTATTGTGCTGATAGTTGTGCTGACCTTAGGACAAGTGATCGGCGAATTACTTCTGCCCAACTTGATGGCTAAGATAGTGGACGAAGGAATAGCTAAAGGCGACACTTCGTTTATTATTGATTCGGGAGTAATCATGTTGATTATTTCTTTGTTTGCTGTCATTTGCGCTATATCGGCAGGATTTTTCGCTTCGCGTACTGCTTTGAGCGTTGCAAAGAATCTAAGGCAGGCGGTGTTTGAGAAAGTGACGGGTTATTCCCTTTCGGAGTTTGATAGAATAGGAACATCTTCTTTAATAACCAGAACGACCAATGATGTTCAGCAGATACAGCAAACTACATTTATGACTTTGCGCATGATGATGAGAGCTCCGGTCATGTGTATAGGAGCAGCTTTCTTGGCAGTAAGGAAAGATAGCGGATTGTCCTTACTTTTGCTTGCCATTATCCCAATTATCGGTGGATTGATTTATTTGATTTTGGTCAAAGCTATGCCTCTGTTTCGACAAGTGCAGAAAAAGTTGGATCAATTAAACTTAGTTTTGCGAGAAACTTTGGTAGGTATTCGGATCATTCGGGCGTTTAGTCGCATAGGTTTCTATAAAAAGAAATTCAAAACGGCAAATGAAGATCTTACTCAGACATCGATTCGAGTAAACCGTATTATGGCGATACTTGATCCGGCTATTGGTATTGGAATGAATGCTTTAACCATTGCAATAATATATGTAGCTTCTTTTAGAATCGAAAAAGGCGACTTAATGGTCGGGGATATGATGGCGTTTATTCAGTATGCGATGCAAGTTTTTATGTCTTTGACCATGATTACTATGATGTTTGTCATGCTTCCCCGAGCGTTTGCTTCGGCGGAACGGATTCGTGATGTATTTAATCAAGAAAATGAAATAAAAGATCCGGCACAAAGTCAAGAATCAAAGGAGGGTAGGCGTGGATTGATAGAATTTAAAGAAGTATCTTTCCGCTATCGGCATGCAGAAAACTGTGCTGTAAAAAAAGCTTCCTTTATTGCTCGTCCGGGAGAGACTATTGCCATCATAGGCGGTACAGGTTCGGGAAAAACTTCCTTGCTGAATCTGATACTCCGTTATTATGATATAGAAAAAGGATTTATCTTGATAGATGGAGTGGATATTCGGAAAATGAAACAGCAAGAATTGCACGATATGATAGGGATAGTTCCGCAAAAGACCACACTATTTTCCGGTACGATAAAAGAAAATATATGGTTGGGCAAGCAAAATGCGACAGACGAGGAGATAAAAGAAGCTTGCCATATTGCTCAGGCAGAAGAGTTTATCGAAGCGCTCCCTGAAAAGTATAATTCGGAAGTGGCACAAGGAGGAACTAATTTTTCGGGCGGTCAAAAACAGCGTTTGTCCATTGCTCGTGCCATTGTGAAGCGTCCTAAGATTTATTTGTTTGATGATTGTTTCTCTGCGTTGGATTTTAAGACGGATGCGAAAGTCAGAAAAGAATTAAATAAGATAACTACGGATGCAACGGTTATTCTTGTTGCACAACGAGTAACGAGTATTCAACATGCCGACCGGATTTTAGTGATGGATAACGGTTCTATCGTTGGACAAGGTAAGCATGAAGAACTATTGAAGGAGAATAAAGTATATCAAGAAATAGTAGAATCACAACTATCGGAGGTACAAATATAAATGGCAAAGACACAAAATAATATGTCCGGTAAGATGAGGTCGTCTGCTCCGAAACATCCCGGAGGACATCGGGGTCCTTTGGTGGCGGTTACGGATAAATCGCGCGACTTCAAGGGGACTTTGCTCAAATTGCTCCGCTTTATGAAACCTTTTTATAAAGGATTTTTGGTTGTTATCCTCTTTTCCATCGCCAGCACGGTTTTCTTTGTCATTGCTCCTAAGATATTGGGACAAGCGGTAGATATTTTTTTTGATGGAACCTTAAACACTATTGGAGGAAACCTTCCTACGGGAATTGATTTTAATGCCTTGACTCAAATTTTAATACTATTAGGGGGGGTATATATATTATCTAATGTGTTTACTTATTTTCAAGAATATATCTTGGCGAGCGTTTCGCAGCGATTCATAGAAAAAATGCGCAATGACGTAGATGATAAATTACATCGTTTGCCACTTAATTTTTATGATACTAAGACACATGGAGAAATACTAAGCCGGGTTACGAATGATATAGATACTATCGCGAGTACATTACAGCAAAGTTTGATTCAAGTAATTACTGCTTTCATAACTTTAGTAGGGATTACGGTAATGATGCTTTCGATTAGTTGGAAACTCAGTTTGATTACTTTTATTATCCTACCGGTTAGCTTTTTTATCACGAAATTTATTGCCTCACGTTCTCAGAAATATTTCACAGGTCAAGCATCTGAATTAGGACATTTAAATAGTCATACAGAAGAAATGTATGGAGGGCATGCCGTTATTAAGGCTTTTAATTACGAAGATAAGTCTTTAGAAAT
>DAIPZW010000245.1:0-2971 GCA_036781965.1 Bacteroidales bacterium | reverse complement strand
GTTGTTATTTTTCAACAGTTTCACTTTCTGACCCAAAAGACTGATCCTTTCCGAAACTCTGCTTTATATATTTTTCCACATCAGATTTTAGATAGTAGTTCTTCCTGTTTATTGTATGGAATGGGAGTTTACCTGAATTGCGTATGCGTTGCAGTGTACGGACACTTATTTTAAGAATAGTCAATAAGTCCTGATTATCTAAAATAACATCTTCACTGATTCGTTGATCTGTACGAGTTATTTTTACTAACTTGTGATTGATAGCATCCAAGCTTTCCATAATTCGCTCCATCCATTTTTCAAAGTCGTCTTTATTAATGTACATAAGCGATTACTTTAAGTGTCCAAGAATAAATATGCTGTCATTGGAAGGATCTTTGATGATAATATCCTTTTCCCTCATAAATCGGATATAACTTTTTGCCGTGCGTTCCTTCACATCCATTACCTGTTGTAACTCTTCGGCTAATTCCTGATAGGTATAGAAAGATTTTCCACGAAAAATGCTTCGGACAACATTCAACAGTTCATTTTCTTTGCGTTTGTCTTTCTCCTCTTTCGTCTTTTCTCCCAGATAGCAATGCATACCGACTTCTTTATCCCACGCAAATTGAATTATAGGCACATCGAGAGGACTGCCATCACGCACTTTCAGAGCTTTGATGACCGATATGTTCGGATCGTCGTCTTTTTCTATGGAAATAATAGATGCCGCTTTACGTTGTAACTCTGAACCAAGATGCCCTCTTAGCTTCAAGCCGTTAGGTACAAAATGGAGGACACAGATAATGCAAGTCTTATAGATTCCTGCCAGCCTGTACAGTTCGTCCACAATACGTAAGCTTTCGGCTTCATCGTTCGCTGAGCCTATCAGGTCGGCAATGCCGTCTATCACAACGGTATGAATACCTCCAAACTCATAGTAATATTTATCCATACTTTGCACTATTGCCTGTAAACGTTCGCTACGCGACATTCCTGTCAGACAATAAGCTTTGAAATAATTCGCCATTTCACGTCGTTTGCTTCGCTTCAGGACGTTTAATGAGTTCTTATAGAGTTGCACTTCGGATTGCTCTGTATCGTACAACAAAACGGCTTTATTTTGCGTATTGGGACTAACGAATGCACCAAGAGTATCTACCGATTGTTGATTCTCACTCATTGCCCCTGCAATCAGGCTTGCCGAATAATTACTTTTTCCACTTCCCTCTCCACCTGTAATACACAGCAGGTTTCCTTGCGTTCCCAACGGTACATCGTTGATGGAGATAATTGTTTGTACACTTGCCGGAGGGTTGTTAAAATCAATCTCGCAAGGTTTTAAGACTGCCATTGTTTCTGCATAGAGGCTATCCAGATAATCAACAAAAAGTTGCAGAAAATCTTCACGGCTGTGGCCCAGACGAAAATAGTCGCTAATATCTTTTTCTTGCTTTGTCCCCTCCAAGGGCAAAAGCAACCGTTTAACATCAAATTCTTTAAGCTCATTCTGATGCTTTTGAGAACTGCTCAATCCTGTTTTGTCTGTATCGTAAAGTATTACAATATGTTTGAAACGATAGGTTAATTTGCGTATAATGCTTTTGGGGATATTGGACGACTCACTGTTAAAGCATATCGCATGAAAACCGTGTGATGCCAGTGTAAGCACATCACGCTCCCCACCTGTAATGAAAAGAGTATCTCCTTTAGCAGGTAATTGTTCCAAACCGAAACAATAATGTTCTTCGGGTTCACCTGCATACAAAAAACGAAGATTGGAATAAGGACGATAAATCTTAATGCGGACTTTACCCAAGTAGCCGAATAAAGGCTCATTATCAGTAGACTTAAAGTAAAAAGGCTTATTGTCACTGTTTTCGCTACTAAATTCGTTTAATGATACAACTTTGTAGTGTTTAAGAAGATCGGGGGTAATACCTGATTGTTGCCAAAAAATCAAATCCTTTTGAGAGAAGTTCTTTCGTGTGATTTTATAAGGTTTTGCTTTCTGTTGGATAAGTGGTGGCTCCGGCTTATTCTTTTCAATTCGGGTAATCGGTTTTAGAGGTTTAGTGTTTATTTGCAGATTTTCATCTAAGTTGAGATTCAGATCACAATTAACAATTGAAAGTATCGTGATAAAATCATCTGCATTTTTACAATCCAGTCCCCGAAGTTTAGCGACAAGAGCAAAACAATCCCCACTATACGTATCATCACCAAAATCCTTCAACCGATAGAGTTGTTTATGACGGTCAAAAAACACGTTGCAGGATGCTTTTGAATCTTTATAAAACGGATTCAGAAAATTTTTACCGATCTGAAAATCCACATTCAGATAATAACGGAAGATTTGCAAGCCTCCGTTAGTTTTACGAAGGATATCACTTTTGTTTAGCATAGAGCAAATAGTTTTTTCTGAAATCTTCAATCGTTTCAGGAGTACATCTTATTATACGATTCCTTAAAGCTGTCTCAATATCCGAAACCAGATAATAGCATTTACCACCCAGTAGACTGTAACTTATCAAACTTTTGGTTCTAAGCCGTTGTAAAGTTCTTGTGCTTATTCCGAGTATATCAGCAGTCTGGTCGTTATCGAGCCATCCGTTATCTATACTATCTTCCTTGTCTGAATCCGGTGGAGAAGTCGATTCTTTTTTCACTACATATTGAGCTATACGGTCAATTCTTTCGACTAAGTCTTTGTAAGCTTTACTTTCAAATGTTACTAATTCCATAAGCGTTATATTTTGATACGCTACAAAAGTCCAGAAACCCGAAAGTTAAATTGCACCACTGTATATACACCCGTGTATGATTTTTATAAAGTAGCATTGATTTTCAGTGTGTTATCTTTGATAATACCTAAAAACAAGCCAAAAACACACGGGTTGGTGCGGTTTTTAGCCTCAAACAGATTGATTACAAGTTGTTTAAAAACTGTACATATGTTATAAAATCCAAGGAGAGTTGTGTTATTTAT
>DAIPZW010000244.1:0-2992 GCA_036781965.1 Bacteroidales bacterium | reverse complement strand
TTCACCCACAAATATAAGCATAAACTCGAGTTTATGCTTATATTTGTGGGTGAATAGTTACGAAGAAAGAAACGCTCAATTAATATTAAATCTTAAATAAATTCTCAATTCTCAACTTTCCATTCTCAATTAAAGCCGTATCTTTACGGACTAAAGCGTTTTCATAGTATGCTTGAAAGTTTTTTCCTCGAACAAATACGTAAGAATTTCCCTTTTGAACCGACGTCTGAGCAAGAAATTGCTTTGGAAAAGATAAGTTGTTTCTTATTGGATCGGAATCCGGAGACTCTTTTTTTATTAAAAGGCTATGCCGGAACGGGAAAGTCGTCTTTGATCGGGGCGATAGTAAAGGCTTTGACGGGAATGCAGCAAAAAACGGTTTTATTAGCCCCTACAGGTCGGGCGGCAAAGGTTTTTTCTAACTATGCAAAGCACAATGCTTGGACGATTCATAAGAAGATTTATCGACAAAAGGTTTTCTCCGATGAACCCGCCGGTTTTGTCATGGCGGACAACCTGCATAAACATACACTTTTTATAGTTGATGAGGCATCTATGATTTCTAATGATGGATTGGATTCGACTTCTTTCGGAAGTGGACGTTTGCTGGATGATTTAATCCATTATGTTTATAGCGGAGACGGTTGTCGTCTGCTATTGATGGGAGATTCTGCCCAGCTTCCCCCTATTATGCAAGCGGAAAGTCCGGCATTAAGTCAAATTCAGCTGGAAGGTTATGGAATGAAAGTAACATCGATGACACTTACTCAGGTGGTTCGACAAGCAGAACAGTCCGGAATTTTGCATAATGCTACCTTATTGCGCGAAGCGATAAATAAAGATAAAGTAAAAGCATTTCCAAAGATCGAAATACGGAATTTTCCCGATGTAATCGAGGTTAGAGGCAATGATTTATTGGAAAAATTGGAAGATGCATACAGTCGCGACGGGAAAGAAGAGACGATCGTGATCACTCGCTCCAATAAACGAGCAAATGTATTTAATAATGGGATAAGAAATCGCATTCTCTACCGGGAAGAAGAGTTGGAATCGGGCGATTTATTGATGATTGCCAAAAATAACTACCTCTGGGGAGAAGAATCGAAGGAGATGGATTTCATTGCGAATGGAGATTTGATGGAAATAAAACGAGTGGGCAAAAAACAAGAGCTTTATGATTTTCATTTTGCCGATGTTTCGGTCTATTTTCCGGATTATGATTTGGATATGGACTTGAAAATATTGTTGGATACCTTGACTTCCGAAACGCCTGCCTTTTCTCGCGAACAGAATAGCCAATTGTTTTTTTCCGTTATGGAGGATTATGCCCATTTAGACAAGAAGAAAAAAATGAAAATGATGAAAGCCGATCCTTATTATAATGCTGTTCAAGTAAAATACGGATATGCTGTCACTTGTCATAAGGCACAAGGCGGACAATGGAGGAATGTTTTTCTAGATCTTTCTTATGTTCCGGAAGAATACTTGGGATTGGATTTTTATCGTTGGTTATATACCGCTTTTACTCGTGCAACGGAGCGTCTTTTCATCATTAATCCGGCAAAAGAATTATTAGCTTGAAGTTTTTAGACAATAAAATGACTGAAAAGCAGTTTAAATGTAGATAATGAATCGCTTATTTAGATATATAAGTTACTTTTTGATGAGCATTATGTTGCTTGTCTCGTGTACTTCTTCTAAGAATACGAGTGCAACTCGCTGGTATCATTCTTTCAATACCCGATATAATGTTTATTTCAATGGAGATCAAGCCTATCAAGCTGCTTTAAAAGCTCAGCGAGATGGTTATGATGAAAATTATTCCGAGATAATTTTCATGGATCCTGTAAGTTCACTTCCCAAAGATAAGCAATCGACGGGCGGACCCTTTGATGTTTCCATAGAAAAAGCGGTGAAAGCGATCAAAACTCACTCGATACAAACCAAACCAAAGCGAAATCCTTCCAAAAGAAACGATCCGAAGTATCAAGAATTTATGAATCGGACGGAATATAATCCGTTCTTATATAAAGCTTGGCTTTTATTAGGTCGATCTCAATATCATAATGGGGATTTTCTGCAATCTGCAAGTACATTTGCTTATACGGCTCGGATATATAATTCTCAACCCGAGATAAGTAACGAAGCTAGACTTTGGTTGGCCAAGGCTTATATCGAGATGGATTGGTTTTATGAAACAGAAGATATTTTAGAAAAGATGGATCGGGCAACATTAAACAAAAAGCTCTATAATCTTTGGACTTCTGTTCAAGCAGATGTTTTGATTAAACAAAAGAAATATGCCGATGCCCTGCCCTTTTTGCGAGCAGATATAAAAGCGGAAAAAAATAAAAGGCAAAAAGCAAGAAAGAAATACTTGCTGGGACAAGTTTATACTGCACTTGGAGAAAATCAAATGGCATATCAAACTTTTGGCGGTGTATCGAGTGCTCATGCTCCGTATAAATTAGAATTTAGTGCTAAGATACGTCAGACGGAAGTATATCCGGGAGGAAATACAGACAAGTCGATCAGCCAATTGAAGTCCATGTCTAAAAGTAGTAAGAACAAAGACTACTTAGATCAAGTATATTATGCTTTAGGAAATGTATATATGTCTATTCCCGATACTACGAAAGCCATAGAAAGCTATGAAACCGGAGTAGAAAAGAGTGTTCAACAAGGAATAGACAAAGTGCTTAATCAAATAAAACTAGGAGACCTTTATTTTGAAAAGAGGGATTATGTAAAGGCTCAGCCCAATTATGCCGAATCTTTGGGACAATTAAAAAAAGGCGATGATGCTTACCGAAGAGTCTCGAAACGTTCGGAAGTATTAGATGAACTTCTAATATATTATGAAGCAGTTATCTTGCAAGATAGCTTATTGCGCCTTTCGGAAATGACTCAAGAGGAACAATTAGCGATTATAGATAAAATCATCAAGGACTTAATCAAAAAAGAAAAAGAAGAAGAGAAAAATGCAGAGCGA
>DAIPZW010000243.1:0-2997 GCA_036781965.1 Bacteroidales bacterium | reverse complement strand
TTGAAAATAAAGGACATTTTTCCAAAAATAAAGGGAATATTTTTAAAAATAAAGGGAATATTTTAGGGCATATCTAATATGCTGATAATTACAGAGTTCGAATGATTTAAATAAAGTGGAGAGTTGAGAAACAACGTTCGCCATCAGGCAATTATTTACGATTTTAGATTTACGATTTTAGATTTTTAGAGTCTTATAGACTACGTATTTCCGAACGAAAAGCTGTTTGAGCGAAGCGAGTTATTTTTCGTTCTTGATTTTTTGCTTCGTTTTGTATCAAGACAAAATGAAGAAAGGAAAATACTACTACATTGAAAACAACTATACTACATAATAATGTATAGACTCGAAATTTGCGAAGAAAAAATCCCATAAAATCATCAAGAAAAACCTACTTTATATCTTAAAAAAAAGCAGTTTGAGTAAATAAAAAAATCTTTTAACAAAGAAACTTGGGAATAACTAAATAATTAATAACTTTGCAGCGCATATTGCTAGAATATTAATTAATTTATTATCAATATTTATTATCAAGTAATGAAAAAGTACAATTTCAACGCAGGACCTTGTGTTCTTCCTAAGCAAGCAGTTGATGCTGCACTTGCTGCAATTAAAGATTTTGACAATACAGGTATTGGTCTTTTAGAAATTTCACATCGTACTCCGGGTTGGGAGCGAGTTATGGCTGAAACAGAACAACTTTGGAAAGAACTTTTAAATATCCCTGAAGGATATAGAGTTATTTTCGTAGGAGGTGGCGCAAGCACTCAATTCTGTTATGTTCCATTTAACTTAATGAACAAAAAATCTGCTTATCTTAAAACAGGTGTTTGGGCTAAAAAAGCAGCAGCCGAAGCAAAAATGTTTGGAGAAGCAGTAGTTGTAGCTTCGTCTGAAGACAAAAACTATTCTTACATCCCTAAAAACTATGAAATTCCTACTGATGCAGATTATTTCCACATCACTACGAATAATACAATCTACGGAACAGAAATTCATACCGACATCGACTCTCCTATTAACTTAGTAGCGGATATGTCTTCTGATATTATGAGTCGTCCGGTGGATGTTTCTAAATATGCATTGATTTATGGTGGAGCACAAAAGAATGTTGGGCCTGCAGGTGTTACTTTCATTATTGTGCGTGAAGATATTTTAGGAAAAGTGGAACGTCAAATTCCTACTATGATTGACTATCGTACACATATGAAAGATGATTCTATGTTCAATACTCCTCCTGTATTCCCTATTTATGTAATGTATGAAACATTGAAATGGGTGAAAGAACTTGGAGGTTTGGAAGTAATGTACAAAATGAACAAAGAAAAAGCAGGTTTATTATACGATGAAATCGATCGCAACTCTATGTTCGTAGGTACAGCTGCTAAAGAAGACCGTTCATTAATGAACATTTGCTTCGTAATGGCTGAACAGTACAAAGACTTAGAAGCAGAATTCTTCCAATTTGCTAAAGACAAAGGAATGGTAGGTATCAAAGGACACCGTTCGGTTGGAGGTTTCCGTGCATCTACTTATAATGCTTGTCCAAAAGAAAGTGTAGAAGCATTAGTTAAATGTATGCAAGAATTCGAACAATTGAAAAAATAAAGAAGTAAGCAATTATAACTTTACAGACACAAATAACGGGATAGCGAACAATCATTTTTTGCATCCCGTTATTTAATTTTACAAACCTACTAAATCAACAGATTATGGAAACGATGGATCACTTCAATTTCGCCAATCAAAAAGCATTTGTGCGTGTAGATTTCAATGTTCCTTTAGATGAAAACTTCAATATTACGGATGACACTCGTATTAAAGCGGCAATACCCACTTTAAAGAAGATATTAAAAGACGGCGGATCTATTATTTTAGGATCTCATTTAGGTCGCCCGAAAGGAGTAGAAGATAAATTTTCGCTTCGTCATATCTTGCCGCGAGTTTCTGAACTTTTAGGTATAAATGTGGACTTCGCCAATGACTGTTTAGGAGAAGAAGCCATTCAAAAAACAAAAGCATTGCAGCCCGGACAGGTTATTCTGTTAGAAAACTTACGTTTCTATGCCGCTGAAGAAGGAAAACCCAGAGGTTTGTCTGAAACAGCTACGGAAGAAGAGAAGCAAGAAGCTAAAAAAGCCGTTAAACAGGAACAAAAAGAGATGGCTAAGCAATTAGCTTCCTATGCAAGCGTTTATGTGAATGATGCTTTCGGAACTGCTCACCGCGCACATGCTTCAACAGCCATTATTGCCGATTATTTCGATGAAAAACATAAATTATTCGGCTATTTAATGCAAAAAGAAATTGATGCCGTTGAGAAAGTAATGAAGAACACGGCTCGTCCTTTTACTGCAATCATGGGTGGATCGAAAGTTTCTTCTAAAATAGAAATCATCGAAAACCTATTAACCAAGGTCGATAATCTAATTATAGGAGGAGGAATGACTTACACCTTTAGAAAAGCATTAGGAGGGCATATAGGAAACTCTCTCTGCGAGGAAGATAAATTAGATTTGGCTTTACATCTAATTCAAAAAGCGAAAGACAATAATGTAAACTTAGTATTAGCCGTTGATGCTAAGATTGCCGATCGTTTCAGTAACGATGCAAATACTAAGTACGCTCCTGTGGATCAAATCCCTGATGGATGGGAAGGTTTAGACATCGGACCGGAGACTGAAAAGCTTTTTGCAGACGTTATTGAAAAGTCAAAAACAATTCTTTGGAACGGACCTACCGGTGTTTTTGAGTTTGAAAACTTTTCAGGAGGTTCGCATGCTGTAGGAATAGCTATTGCCAAAGCTACGGACAATGGAGCTTTCTCTTTAGTAGGCGGAGGAGACTCAGTAGCCTGTGTAAATAAATTTGGACTTGTTGATAAGATGTCTTATGTATCTACCGGCGGCGGTGCTTTACTTGAACTTATTGAAGGAAAAGAGCTTCCGGGCATCAAAGCCATAAGAGGATACTAAAAAAGCTAAAATTAATATCTTA